>USSI01000238.1 GCA_900557315.1 uncultured Butyricicoccus sp.
TCCGGGCTTCCTGGAGCTGGGCGTTTCCCCGGAAATGGCGCCGGATAAGCCGACCTACGTCACCATTCACTTTGAGAAGGGCGTCCCGACCGCAGTGGACGGCGAGGAGATGGATTCGGTTGCGATCATCGAGAAACTCAATAAGCTCGGCGGTGAGAACGGCGTCGGCATCCTCGACATCGTCGAGAACCGTCTGGTCGGCATGAAGAGCCGCGGCGTGTACGAGACCCCGGGCGGCGCGGTGCTGTATGCGGCGCATCAGAAGCTTGAGGAGATTACGCTCGACAAGGAGACCGCGCATTACAAGGCGCAGGTTGCTATGAAGTTCGGCGAGATCGTTTACAACGGCCAGTGGTATACCCCGCTGCGCAAGGCGCTCTCCGCGTTTGTGGACTCCACACAGGAGACCGTTACCGGCGATGTAAAACTGAAGCTTTACAAGGGCAACATCATCCCGGCGTCCGTCACCTCGCCGTACAGCCTGTATTCCGAGGATATGGCGACCTTCAATGAGGACGACTGCTACGATCAGGCGGATTCTGCGGGCTTCATCAACCTGTTCGGCCTACCGCTCAAGGTGCGTGCGCTGAACGATCAGATTTTGTTTAACAAAACCGGTAAGCATTTCCCGTCTGTCGAAAAGTAAAAAGCACCCTTAGGTAGGGCGCGACGCTCTCGGCGCGCTGAGACGTTGCGCCCTATAACGATATGAGAGGTAATTTATTATGGCAAAACTTTGGGCAGGACGTTTCCAGAAGGAAACCGATCTGGTGGTAAACGATTTCAACTCGTCCATCCTGTTTGACTGCCGTTTATATAAGGAAGACATCACCGGCTCGATTGCACATGCTACCATGCTCGGCAAACAGGGCATTATTGAGGAGCACGAGGCGGAAAAGATCGTCGAGGGACTGAAAGGCATCCTCAAGGACATTGAGGATGGCAAGGTGGAGTTCTCGCTCGACTATGAAGATATCCATATGAACATCGAGCAGCTGCTGACCGAGCGCATTGGTGATACGGGCAAGCGCCTGCACACCGGCCGTTCGAGAAACGATCAGGTCGCGCTCGACATGCGCATGTATGTCAAGGGCGAGATCAAGGAGATCATTTCGATGATCTGCACCTTTATGAAGGCGCTCACCAAGAAGAGCCGCGAAAATCTGGACGCGGTCATGCCGGGCTACACCCATTTGCAGCGCGCGCAGCCGACCACGTTCGCGCACTATATGATGGCGTATGCCAACATGCTCAAACGCGATATCACCCGCCTTCAGGACTGCTACGAGCGCATGGACGAAATGCCGCTTGGTTCGGGTGCGCTCGCCTCGACCACCTATCCGATCGACCGTGAGTTCGTCCGCCAGCAGCTCGGCTTCGACCGCCTGACCGACAACTCGCTTGACGGCGTTTCCGACCGCGACTACTGCGTCGAGCTGCTCTCCGCGCTTTCCATCCTGATGATGCACCTGTCCCGCCTGTCCGAGGAGATCATTTCCTGGTGCTCGTGGGAGTTCAAATTCGTCGAGCTGGATGACGCCTACTCGACCGGCTCGTCCATTATGCCTCAGAAAAAGAACCCGGACGTATGCGAGCTGATCCGCGGCAAGACCGGCCGTGTCTACGGTGCGCTGACCACCATGCTGACCGTGCTTAAGGGCCTGCCGCTGGCATATAACAAGGATATGCAGGAGGATAAGGAGGCTGTATTCGGCGCGATTGATACGGTTAAGCAGTGCCTCGAGGTGTTCACGCCCATGTTCTCTACCATGACCCTGCGCCGCGACAACATGCGCAAGGCAGCGTCCACCGGCTTTATCAATGCGACCGACTGTGCAGACTACCTGACCAAAAAGGGTATGCCGTTCCGTGATGCATATAAGACGGTCGGCCGTCTGGTCAACCAGTGTATCCGCGCGGATGAGACACTCGAAACCATGACCATGCGCGATTTTGCAGCGATTTCCGACAAGTTCGGCGACGATGTGTACGATGCGCTCGACCTGCGCAACTGTGTCGGCGAACGCAAGGTGATCGGCGGCCCGGCGCCGCAGGAGGTCACCCGCCAGATCGACAAGATCGAGAAGTTCATCGCCGATGTGGAGGACGAAACGTTGTAACCAGGCAGCATAAGGATTTACCGCAAAGGAAGAAACACATGAAACCAAAGGTTTATATAGACGGCAAGGAGGGCACGACCGGCCTGCAGATTTATGAGCGTCTGGGCGGCCGGGACGACCTTGAGCTGCTGCTGATCGACGAGGATAAGCGCAAGGATGTGGAGGAGCGCCGCAGGTTCTTAAACGCGGCGGATATCGTCTTTCTGTGCCTGCCGGACGCGGCAGCCAAAGAGGCGGTCAGCCTGATTGAAAACGAAAACACCTGCGTCATTGACGCATCGACTGCGCATCGTGTGGACCCGGACTGGGACTACGGTTTTGCCGAACTGTCCAAAGCGCACCGCGCGGCAATTTCAGCTTCCAGACGGGTGGCAAACCCGGGGTGCCACGCAAGCGGCTTTATTTCCTCGGTGTATCCGCTGGTGGCGCACGATATCGTGCCCCCGGATTTCGCGTTCACCTGTTCGTCGCTGACCGGTTACTCGGGCGGCGGCAAGAAGATGATCGCAGAGTATGAAGATGGAAACCGCGATCCACGCCATGATTCCGAACGTATCTACGGCCTGAACCTGCAGCATAAGCATCTGCCGGAGATGGAATATGTCTGCGGGCTGATGCAGACGCCAGTGTTTGTGCCGGTTGTCGGCGACTTCTACAAGGGGATGGCGACGACAGTCATGCTGCCGGGCGTGGATGCGCACCGCGTGCATGAGGTATTGGCAGAGCATTATGAAGGGCAGAAACTCGTGACAGTGGCGCCGTTTGGTGGCGAGGAGCCGGTAATTTACGCGAATACGATGGCAGGACATGACAGCCTTAAACTGATCGTGTGCGGCCATGAGAAGCAGGCGATCGTCACGGCGCTGTTTGACAACCTCGGCAAGGGCGCGTCGGGCGCTGCCGTGCAAAACATGAATATCATGCTCG
>USSI01000239.1 GCA_900557315.1 uncultured Butyricicoccus sp.
CGTCCGCGCGTGGCATAGTAAATCGCGGAGGTGAAAAAAGTGCATCAAAGCAAAGCGAAAAAAATCGCAATTTCCCTGCTTCTGACCTTTGCAATGCTGGTTTCCGCGCAGGCGGCGGAGATCTCTTCGCTCATCCCGATCGGCCACACCGTGGGGATCCAGATGAGCGCGGAGGGCGTGCTGGTTGTGCAGCTGGACGATGTGCAGACCGCAGACGGCGCGCTTTGCCCTGCGCGGGACGCCGGCGTTGCAGAAGGGGACATGATCGTCCGCGTCAATGGAACCCAGGTCAGCTCCAACGATGATCTGCAGGAACAGATCGCGCTTTCCGGTGGGCAGCCGGTGGAGCTGGAACTGGTGCGCGACGGCGTGAGCCAGACGGTGACCGTGGCGCCGTGCGCGGATGAGGACGGCGTGTACCGCATCGGCGTGCTCGCGCGCGACAGTATGGCGGGTATCGGCACGTTGACCTATGTCGATCCGGAAACCGGCGAATACGGTTCCCTTGGCCACGGCATCTGTGACAGCGAGACCGGTGTGCTGCTGCCGCTGAAGGAGGGCAGCCTGCTGTATTCGGTCGTCGGTTCCGTGCAGCGCGGCGAGGCGGGCGAGCCGGGTGCGCTGCAGGGTGAGTTCGTGACCGACAGCGCGCTCGGTACGGTGGAAGAAAATACCGAAAGCGGCATTTTCGGCACCATGACGGACAGCTCGCTTTATGCGTCGCTGGAATCCGTCCCGGTTGCATCCGATGACGAAATCCAGACCGGCGATGCGGAAATCCTGAGTAACGTAGAGGGCGATACGGTCGAACGTTATTCTGTGCAGGTTGTCAAGGTTTATCCGGCGGACGATGAATACGGCCGCGGCATGATGCTGCGCGTCACAGACCAGGAACTGCTGGATAAGACCGGCGGCATTGTGCAGGGCATGAGCGGCAGCCCGGTCCTGCAGAACGGCAAGATCATCGGTGCAGTCACGCATGTACTGGTCAATGACCCGACCTGCGGCTATGCCATCAGCATCGGGCGTATGCTGGAGGAAATGACGAATGAATAAAGCATGATATTGATTTTGGCATAATTTGTCGAATGATGTCGAATGATGTCGAACAAAAAAATCCAGCTTTTCTGACAGTGGGCTTGAAAAATATGGAAGTATATGGTAAATTATAGACAACAAAGAGAGATCAATTCATTTTCGGAAAGCTGGTATTGACAACATGGAACAAAAAATACGGATATTGCTTGCAGACGACGACACCGAATTTTGTGCACGCATGGCGGCGGTCCTGGACAAAGCCGATGATATGGAACTGGCAGGGATCGCGGAAGACGGCGCGAAAGCGATAGCAGCCGTGGGAGAACTGCGGCCCGACCTGCTGATTATCGACCTGGTTCTGCCGGTACTGGACGGGATTATGGTGCTCAGCCGCCTGCGCGCACAGGAACAGGGTATGCCGGCGACCGTAGTGCTTTCCGCTTTTGCCAGCCCGCAGGCCGGCGCAGAATGCACGGCGCTTGGCGTGGATATGTTCCTGCGCAAGCCGATGGAGGCGGAAACCGTGTGCGAACGCATCCGTATGTGGCGCGCGGGAAAGCAGGAGGTTGAAAAAGCGGGGGAAGCCATGGCGCTCGAGGTGCGCGTGACTGAGGTGATCCACCAGGTCGGCGTACCGGCGCACATCAAGGGCTACCAGTATCTTCGCGAAGCCATCATGATGGCAGTCGAGGATATGGACGCGGTCAGCGCAATTACCAAAGTGTTGTATCCGTCGATCGCGAAAAAATACAAGACCACATCCTCACGTGTGGAACGTGCCATCCGCCATGCGATCGAGGTCGCTTGGGACCGCGGCGATATCGAGACGCTGCAGAGCTATTTCGGCTACACGGTGTCGGGCGTCAAGGGCAAGCCGACAAATTCGGAATTTATCTCGATGATAGCCGACCGCCTGCGGCTGCAGATGCGGTTCGGAACCTGAAGAAAATCAAAATAAGAACAGTAGGAATCGTTTTCTCCAGACAGCGAAAAGCGATACAAACCTGTTCGGTGTAAACGAATTCTCGGTTTATCGGGTTACAAAACCCGATAAACCGAGTTTTTGCGTCACAGAGCAGCAGCATCCTGCGCAGGGCTAAGCCGAGTGCCCGGTGATACAAAGTTCAATATGATTGTCCTGGATGATATTCCGGTAGGCGTCGGGTAAAACGTCTGTAATCAGG
Organism: uncultured Butyricicoccus sp.; assembly: GCA_900557315.1. GTDB lineage: Bacteria > Bacillota > Clostridia > Oscillospirales > Butyricicoccaceae > Agathobaculum. The sequence goes on from USSI01000239.1 coordinate 2,223, forward strand.
CATTGGACGGCATTCAGGCCGGCAACAGGATACATTGCGATTTTTCCGAATTTGCTGCTGTCCGCCATCAGATACCACGACCGCGCGATGGAGGGGAGTGCGCGGTAAATGTGGGTGGAGACAATGGAATGGACGGTCAGCCCTGCCTGAAGGTCTATTCCGGAAATGCTGGTGAAGGCTTTGGAAACGAAAATGTGGTCGGTGAACGTTCCCGGATTTTCGGGGCTGGAAAAAAGCGTATGTGCATCTGTGGAGGTGACCTCACCGCCCAGCAGGTAAACACGGGCGCTCGTCCGCAGCAGCTCGCGCAGTGCAGTGATATTGTTTGTCACAACGGACAGGCCTTGGAAGCGGTCCAGCAGCTTTGCAAGATAGCAGCAGGTCTGCCCGGAGCCGAGGAAGATGCTGTCGCCATTGCGGATATGCTCGCAGGCCTTTTCCGCAAGCGCGGCCCGGATGTGGTCGTCTGTGTTGGCAAGCGCAGGCGGCAATGCATTTTCTGAGAGCAGCGCGCCGCCATAAACCCGTTTTGCAATACCTTCCCGTTCCAGATGTTCCAGGTCTTTGCGGATGGTGACCTCGCTGACGCTGAACATCTCACTGAGCGCGTGGACGGACACCTTTTTCTGCATGAAAAGCAAATTTCGTATTTCTTCAATTCGGCTGGTCATTGATCTGGCCCCCTGCAAGTTTACTTATATTGATTATAAACGAAAGGAAACAAAACGCCAACAAAAATAAATGAAAATAGAAGGAAACAAAATCGGAAAGCCTGATGCGGACGAAG
>USSI01000240.1 GCA_900557315.1 uncultured Butyricicoccus sp.
GCTATGGCGAAAAGCTGCTCGAGCCGCTCCGCCGTCTGACCCTGCCGCAGACCTTCCGGAGCGATGCGCGCAATACGGAAATTGTATGCGCTTCCCTCGGCAACGACGCCGGCCTGATCGGTGCGGCTATGCTGTGAAAATGTCGTAAAAATGTAACACAAACAGCGCATTTGTAATATTACAAATGCGCTGTTTCCTGCGTGAAGCATTGAAATTTGACTGGAATCGTGATAAAATACCTCCGTATCAGTCGTAAACGGACGGAAAACGATACGGAGGTCCAGCATGCGTTTCAAACAATTTATCGCGCTTTTTTGCGCGGCCATATACATAACGACAATCGGCGCAGGCGCGGCGGAACTGCCGGCAGAGGCCGTGCAGACCGGGGTTCCCGAAACCGCGCAGGCGGCCGAAACCGCTGCACCGGCTGGGACTGAAGCCGCGGCTGGTGAGGAAAACGCGGCGCTCGGCACGGATTTGCCGCAGGCACGCGCCTCTGCGATCCGGGTGGTGCCGTCTACGCATAATGTGCAGGTGAACGGTGAGTCGGTTAACCCGCAGGCCTATAATATCGACGGCTACAACTACTTCAAACTGCGCGATGTTGCGTATCTGTTGAGCGGGACGACCGTTTCGTTCGACGTCACCTGGGACAGTGCACAGAATGCGGTCAACCTGGTTTCCGGACAAAGCTACACCGCGGTAGGCGGAGAGCTGACCGTTGCTTCCGCTTCGGCGCTGCGGGTGCAGGAATCCACGGCAAAGGTGCTGCTTGACGGCAGCGGCATTTCCATCAAGGGGTATAATATTAACGGAAACAACTACTATAAAATAGCGGACGTATCGAGCGCCATGGGCTTTACCGCAGCGTTTGAGCCGTCAACACAGACCGTGCAGATTCGGACGCCCGCCGCAACGGATCCGGAGCAGCCGACGGAACCGGAAACGCCGGAAGAGCCGGAGGAACCTGAACAGCCGTTTGTGGCCGGTGTGTATGAGGTGCAGGTGGAGACCACGCTGTCCATCCGGTCGGGACCGGGGCTGACGTATTCGGTGGTCGGGCGGCTGTCCAACGGCGACCGGATTGTGGTAGACAGTTTGGAAAATGGCTGGGCGCACATTCTGGATGAGGACGGGAGCGCGTCGCAGTACTGCAGCGCGGATTACCTGACGCGGATTGAGGATTACGAGCCGACGGATGAACCGGACGAGCCGGAGCAGCCGTTTGTGGCGGGCGTATACCGGGTTACCGTGGATTCGACCTTGTCCGTGCGCTCGGGCGCGGGGACGAATTATCCGATCGTCGGCCTGCTGTCCAAGGGTGACGAAGTCGTGATTGACGAACTGGAAGACGGCTGGGCGCACCTGATGGATACCAGCAAGGGGACCGGGCGGTATTGCAGCGCAAGCTATCTGACCCGCGTGCGCGATTACGATGCCAGCGAGGGGGAGCTGGAAGACCCGGTCGAGCCGCCGCGCACCTCGCATATCGACGGGGTTAAGACGGTGATTATCGACCCCGGGCACGGCGGCAGCGACGTTGGCGCACACAATGCGGACATGTCGCTTGACGAAAAACACGTCAACCTGTATGTAGCGCAGTATTTGCAGGAATATCTGGAAGATGCGGGCTATACTGTTATCATGGTGCGCGATACGCTTGAGGACGGCAGTTCGCTTTCGCTGCGTGGACAGGTGATGGAGCAGTATGCCGCCTCTGCGGACCTGTTCTTTAGCATCCACCATAATGCCGCCAATACGACTGCGCGCGGCGCCGAGGTGCTCGCGCAGATCGCGGACAAGAACGGCGGCCCAACCAAGATTCTGGCGGAAGCCCTGCTGGATGAATATGCCGAACTGGGGGTCCCGATCCGCTCGGTAGTGTTCCGCGAGGGCAGCAACGGCGACTATTATTATACGAACCGCGCAGCGGCGGCGCTGTTCATCCCCGCGCTGACGAGTGAATTCTGCTTTATTGACAATGAAGAGGATCAGAAGTTCATTGACAGCGAGGCGGATTGGCAGGCGGAAGCGCGTGCGCAGTATAACGCGATCGAATATTATTTCACGCAGGTCGAATATTAATCATTCAGACAGGAGAGGACATATTATGACAGAACGGGCAGAGCGGGCGCAGCGCCTGCATGACAAGGGCTATAACTGCGCGCAGGCGGTCGTCTGTGCGTACTGCGACCGGTTTGGGCTGGATGAGGAGACCGCTTACCGCATGGCGGAGGGCTTTGGCCTCGGGATGGGGCTGATGGAAGTGTGCGGCGCGCTCAGCGGTGCGTTCATGCTGGCAGGCATGCGCGGCAGCGCAGGTACAGCGCATCCGGGCGAAACCAAGGGGCAGACCTATAAGACGACCAAAGCGTTGGCTGCGGCGTTCAAAGAGAAAAACAGCACCTACCTGTGCCGCGAGCTCAAAGGCGTGACGGATGGGACGGTGCGCCGGTCCTGTCCGGGCTGCATTGAAGATGCATGTGAACTGATCGAGAAATTTTTGGAAGAATAATCAAATTCCGCGGATGTCAACCCATCTGCGGAATTTTTTTTGCTTTCTGATCGACAAGATTCGACAAACAGTACTTACCTATGCGCGTAAAATGGATTCCGCAGGATTTTTTTGAAAAGGGGGCGCTGTGGGAAGAATAATGCACATAAGGTGTGGGAAGCCCTGCCGGGGGATGGCAGGGGAAGAGGAAGCGGCGGTTTATGCCGGATGATGAAAGTGGGGTGAGCAAAAGGTGGTTCACTACATTGTTACAAAAAGCGAGGCAGATGAAAGGACGCAATATGGAATTGCGGCTGTTTGCGGACAGACAGAGCTTGACAGCATTGACGATATTGCGCCAACTTTTGAAGAAACCGCAGGATTGGCAGTTTTGCTGCAGGAAAACGGAGTTGCGGCAGAGCATTTCCGCGATGTCGTGGAAGATTATCTGGCGCAGTAAACGCAAAAAAAGAGAAGCGGCGGAAACCAAAGGTTTCCGCC
>USSI01000241.1 GCA_900557315.1 uncultured Butyricicoccus sp.
GCTCATCGGCATGGACAAGGAGGAGATCGTCACCGTCGCCCGCCGTATCGGCACGCTGGAGACCTCCATCCTGCCGTATGAGGACTGCTGCACCGTCTTTACCCCCAAGCACCCGAACACCAAGCCCAAGATGCCCAAAATTTTAGAAGCGGAATCGCATCTGGACGTGGACGCGCTGGTCGATGAAGCGGCCGCAGGTATTGAAATCGTACATTTACCCTAAAAACAGGACAAATTGAGAATGGGAAATGGAGGATGGAAACTGCCGCGCGGGCAGTCCTGCCCCGGCACAGCATTCCCCGCTGCCCATTCTCCATTATGCATTCTCCATTATCCATTCATTCTTTCGGGAGGTTATTATGAACGCAGAACTCATCGCCGTCGGCACGGAAATCCTGCTGGGCGACATTGTCAACACGGATGCGCAGGTCATCTCGCAGGGCCTGAGCGAACTGGGCATCAACGTATTTTACCAGACGGTCGTGGGCGACAACCCGGCGCGCCTGCGCCACGTGGTCGAAACCGCGCGCGACCGCGCGGATATCATCATCACCACCGGCGGCCTCGGCCCCACCCTGGACGACCTGACCAAGGAGACGCTGGCGACCGTATTCGGCAAGAAGATGGCGCTGCACCAGCCCTCGCTCGACCGCATCAAGGGCTTTTTCCAGACCATCGGCCGCGAAATGACGCAGAACAACGAAAAGCAGGCCTGGCTGCCCGAGGGCTGCACGGTGTTCGTAAACGAGTGGGGCACCGCGCCCGGCTGCGCGTTCGAGGCGTACGGCAAGCATGTGCTCATGCTGCCCGGCCCCCCGCGCGAATGCAACCCCATGTGGAAGGAATGCGCGATGCCTTACCTGTACAAACTGGCGGGCGGCTGCATTGTCTCGCGCAACATCCGCGTGTTCGGCCTGGGCGAGAGCAATATGGAAGCCATCCTGCACGATATGATGGAACAGAGCAAAAACCCGACCATCGCGCCCTACGCCAAGACCTCGGAGTGCTTCGCGCGCGTGACCGCCAAGGCGGATACCCCGGCCGAGTGCGAAAAGCTGCTTGAGCCGGTGGTGGAAAAAATCTGCGGCCTGCTGGGCGATGACGTATACGGCGTGGACGTGGATTCGCTCGAGCAGGTCGTGGGCGACGGCCTGCGGCAGCGCGGCATGACGCTTGCGGTGGCGGAAAGCTGCACGGGCGGCCTGCTGTCCAAGCGGATTACGGACGTGCCCGGCTGCTCGGATTACTACCTCGGCGGTGTGTGCTCGTACGCCAACGAGGTCAAGATGAACCTGCTCGGCGTCAAAAAAGAGACGCTCGACACGCTCGGCGCGGTTTCCTCCGAGGTGGCGGAGCAGATGGCCGAGGGCGTGGCAAAGGCGCTCGGCGCGGACGTCGGCGTGGGCATCACGGGCGTTGCCGGCCCGGGCGGCGGTACGGAGGAAAAGCCCGTCGGCCTGGTATACATCAGCGTGTGGCACAAAGGGCAGCATTTTACCCGCAAAATGAAGGCAGCCAACGGCCGCGACCGCATCCGGATGCAGGCCGCTTCGACTGCCCTGGATCTGATCCGGCGCAATATTTTTTGAACAGATTTGGTGTGATTTGTCCATTTTCTCGACAGAAACAGACAAATCATGTTGAAACCAAACAAAATTCTCATCAAAAAAGTCTGGTAATTGTGTAAAATTGCTGGACTTTTTTCTTGTTTTGATGTATACTATACCCAACTAAAGTGAGAAGTCTCTGCCTGAAACGGGCGAAATCAACAAAAAAGTTGGAAATTTTTCGCAGCACGCCCGGGTTTTGGCAGTTTAAAAAAGGGAGAGATGCAAAATGAAGAAGAAGACCGCATCGCCGGCCAGCGAAAAGCGCAGCCAGCTTTTCTACTCGGGCAGGGACTGCCGCGCCTACGACTATATGGGCGCGCATCCCTTCACGCAGGATGGCGAACCGGGCTATCTGTTCCGCGTATACGCGCCCGAGGCGGAGAAGGTTTCGGTTATGGGCGAGTTCAACGGCTGGGACCGCGAAGCGGACTACATGGTCCGCGATGAGCAGGGCATCTGGGAAGCATTCATTCCGCATGTCCCCGAATATGCTGCATATAAGTATAGCGTGTGGGCCAAGTCGGGCGATGTGTTCGACAAATCCGACCCGTACGGCTTCCATTCGGAGACCCGCCCGGGCAATGCCTCCAAGGTATACGACATCGAGGGGTATGAGTGGAACGACGACTCCTGGCTGGACTGGCGCAAAAACCACCTGCCGTATTCCAACCCGGTCAATATTTACGAGTGCCATCTCGGCTCGTGGAAGATGCACGAGGACGGCAACTTCTACTCCTACCGCCAGCTGGCGGACGAGCTGGTGCCCTATGTCAAGGAGATGGGATACACCCATATCGAGTTCATGCCGCTGACCGAGTACCCGTTTGACGGCTCGTGGGGATATCAGGTGATTGGTTCTTTCGCCGCGACCAGCCGCTACGGCACGCCGAAGGACCTGATGTATCTGGTCGATAAAGCGCATCAGGCCGGCCTCGGCGTCATCATGGACTGGGTGCCCGCACACTTCCCCAAGGACGGCTGCGGCCTGGTCGAGTTCGACGGCTCTTACCTCTATGAATACGCCGACCCGCTCAAGATGGAGCATAAGGAATGGGGCACGCGCGTATTTGACTACGGCAAGGTTTCGACCCGCAACCTGCTGTTCTCGTCCGCAATGTTCTGGATCGAGAAATTCCACATAGACGGCCTGCGCGTGGACGCGGTCGCCTCCATGCTGTATCTGGACTACAACCGCCAGAATGAGTGGCGGCCCAACATCCACGGCGGCCGCGAGAACCTCGAAGCGATCGACTTCCTGCGCCTGCTCAACGAATATATCCTGACCGACCACCCGGACGTCATGATGATCGCAGAGGAGTCCACCGCATGGCCGATGGTCACAAAGCCCGGCTACGACGGCGGCCTCGGCTTCAACTTCA
>USSI01000242.1 GCA_900557315.1 uncultured Butyricicoccus sp.
TTCCGCGACAATGGCCGCCGGATTGGAGTAATTGAGCATCTATGCATTCGGGCTGTACTTTTCCATGTAATCGAGGATCTCAATCACGCCGCCGATCGAGCGCATGCCGTAGGCAATGCCGCCGGGACCACAGGTTTCCTGACCGACAACGCCGTACTTGAGCGGGATCTTCTCATCCTTCTCGCGCATTGCGTACTTGCCCACGCGGATGTGCGCCAGCACGAAGTCGATATCGGTGAACGCTGTTTCGGGGTCGGTGGTGTAGCCGAACTCGATGTCAGGCGCGTTCTCCTTCAGGTAGATCTCGCACGCCTTGGCGACGATCTCCTGACGTTCGGCGTCGTTGTCATAGAACATAATCTTGCGGATCGGGAACCGGTCGCGCTCTTCGAGCAGCATCAGCGCGATACCCGGGGTAAAGGTGGAGCCGCCACCGGCGACGGTTACTGCATATTTCTTGTTCGACATCTTAATTTCCTCCTTACAGAACGATGAATCATACTGAAAAGTTTATTTTACAACGGCAGACCACCGAGTCGCATGGTGGCAAACAGGCACAGACCGGCCAGCAAGCACATCAGCACGCTGCCACCGCACTCCGCAAACAGCTGCTTTTTGTTTGCGGCACGCCATGCTGCCGAGGGCCCCATGCCGCAGGTACGGATGGTTTTGAACAGGATCAGGCCCAGACCAACTACGCCGATCGAACTCATCGTCATCAGCTCGGCAATCAGCAGCAGGGTCAGGTTGAGCACAGCGTAGGCTGTGCGGCCGTCAGCCAGACGGCGCTGGCTGAGCATCAGAAGCCAGCCGACATAGGGCTGGAGCATGGCAGCCAGAAGGGCGACCGCCATAGCAGGGTTGCCGGACAGCACGCCCGGATCATCCAGCGAGGCACCGCCCGTGCCTATCCGCAGGTAGGCAAGGTAAACAAAGGGCATGCAGAACAGGATGATCTGCAGGATGCGGAACCAGCGGTCCAGTTTATCCGCGCGGGGGGCACACAACTGCTTGGATTTTGCCATAGCGGTCTTCCTTTCTTATGTTACGATCAGTTTTTGTCGGCTGTTTCCATGCCGAGCAGTGCTTCGACGTTGGCACGCACCTTGGGTACGGACAGGCCGATGATGACCTGCACGGATTTGCCCTTGACCATGGCACCGTGCGCGCCGATGGATTTGAAGTAGGTATCGGGTTTGACGAGATTAATATCCTTGACGTTGACACGCAGGCGGGTTGCACAGTTGGTCAGGTCAACGATATTCTCGGCGCCGCCCAAGCCTTCGATCACCCGCGCAGCCAGTTCATCCCTGCCGCTTGCGGTGTCCTTACCCGCTTTGTCGGCAGCCTGCTTATCGCGGTATTCCTGCTTGGAGTAGAACTTGATGTCGTCCGCATCCGGCTCGCGGCCCGGGGTTTGGAAGTTGAACTTGACGATCAGGAAGCGGAACACGACAAACCAGATGCCGGTGAACACCAGGCCGATGACCAGCATCAGCAGGTACTGCTGCCAGTGGTTGGCCATCAGAGGAATCCAGTTGAGCGAAGCCATTTCGATCGCGCCGCCCGAGTGGATGCCGACGATACCCGCCAGATACATGACGGTCGACAGAGTCGCGGCGAGGATCGCATGCACGACGAACAGCGGCGGGGCGACAAACAGGAAGGTAAACTCGATCGGCTCGGTCACGCCGCAGAAGATCGCGGTGAGCGTGATCGGGATGAGCAGTGCCATGACCTTCTTTTTCTTTTCCGGACGGGCGGTTGCGTAGAATGCCAGCGCAATGCCGGGACATCCGAAGATTTTGGAGAATCCGGTTGCGGTGAAACCCGCTTCGGGTACCAGCGACTTGAGCGAGGCGGTCGAGGCCGCGATCTCGGGCAGGCGGGTCGCCCAGTAGGCGTACAGGCCGCCGGGAACGACCGCGTTGTCATAGTAGAACGGGGAGTACAGAATGTGGTGCAGGCCGAACGGGATCAGCAGGCGTTCGAGCAGGATGAAAATCCAGATGCCCAGCGCGCCCGCGCCCTTAACGAATCCCTGAAAGGCCAGCATACCAAGCTGCACCTTCGGCCATACGAGCGCCGAGATCAGCGCGACCGGAATCATGACGAAAAAGCCGACCATGAATACGAAGGTGGAGCCGTTGAACGAACCCAGCCAGTCGGGCAATTCGGTGTCATACAACTTGTTGTGCAGCCAGATAACAATGCCCGAAATGGCCAGCGCACCGATCATGCCCATGTCGAGCGTCTTGATGTTGGCGATCATCGCAAGGCCGCTCGTGCCGCCGACCTCAGCGGAAAAGTCCACGCCGAATGCTGTGCCCCACTGGGAGAGCATCGTGCTCAGGAAGTAGTGGAAGGTCAAATAGAGGACAAGCGCCTCCATGCAGCAGCGCGCATTCTGCTTCTTTGCCATGCCGATTGGCAGAGACACCGCAAACAGCAGCGGAAGCTGATTGAACACCGTCCAGCCGCCTTGCAGGATCACGTTCCAGCACTGGTAGAACAGGCTATCCGGTTTGGCCAGATCGCCCATGATGGCCTCGGTCGTGAATAGTGTGCCGACGCCGACCACAATGCCCGCGAATGCGAACAGCAGAACCGGTGTAAACATCGCGCCGCCGAATTTTTGAATTTTCTGCATCATAGCGTATTGCTTCACCCTTTTCTCATTTTTTTCGGGGGCCTCCGTCCCCAGAGGGATTACTGCTGTACGGAGCCGCACAGCGGTGGTATTTCACACCCTTTCTCTCTTTTGGTTTCAGCCGGCTGTTCTTTCTGAGTACAGGATAACAGCTTGCGGGGATGGATGCAATGCTTTGGGATGCTTTTGGGAGAAGGGGTACGAGGTGATAGGAATTCACTTTTTGTGTGATTTTTCACAGAATGTCCTGCATGCACCGATCTATGGCAAACGGGCTGTCATGCCTCACAGGGCATATTGTGATATCAAGTCATGTAT
>USSI01000243.1 GCA_900557315.1 uncultured Butyricicoccus sp.
CGTCGCAGTATTGTGCAATTCATATCCCCACAAAACCGGGGCTTTGCCTCGGTTTTGTACCGCTGCCCGCGCCGCGGCGGCGCGGCCTCGTCCGCCGTGCGGACGAGAGGGGGGGTATCGAAAAAAGTTTCCAAGTGGGAACTTTTTTCGTATCTAAGGGGGATGGAATCCCCCTTAGAGGCTGAGCAGGCTGTGCCCCGTCATCTCCTCCGGCTGCTTAAGGCCCATCATCTCGAGCAGGGTCGGCGCGAGGTCCGCCAGCACGCCGCCGTCCTTGAGCTTGCCCGGATGGCCGACCATCACGAGCGGAACCGGGTTGGTGGAGTGCGCGGTGAACGGGGTCACGCCGTCCGCGTCAAGCATCTGGTCCACGTTGCCGTGGTCGGCGGTAATCAGGCACTGGCCGCCCATCTTGAGGATCGCGTCCACTACCTTGCCCACGCCGTCGTCGGTCGCCTCGACCGCCTTGACAGCTGCCTCAAACACGCCGGTATGGCCGACCATATCGCAGTTGGCAAAGTTGAGCACGATCATGTCATACTTGCCGGACAGGATGCGCTTTACGCACTCCTCGGTCACGGCAGGCTCGCTCATCTCCGGCTGGAGGTCATAAGTTGCCACCTTGGGGGACGGGATGAGCGCGCGGTCCTCGCCCGGATACTCCTTCTCCACACCGCCGTTGAAGAAGAACGTAACGTGCGCGTACTTCTCGGTTTCCGCGATGCGCAGCTGGGTCATGCCGAGATTGGAAATATATTCACCGAACGTGTTCGTCAGGCTCTGGGGCTTGAAGGCCACCTCAACGCCCGCAATCGTGACATCATACTGCGTCATGCAGACGTAGTGGATGTTCTTCTTGGCGCGCTTAAAGCCGTCGAACTCGTGGTCCACGAACGCACGGGTGATCTCACGCGCGCGGTCGGGGCGGAAGTTTGCAAAGATAATCGCATCGTCGTCCTGCACGGTCGCGCCCTCGGTCACGATGACCGGGACAACGAACTCGTCGGTCACGCCCGCGTCATAGGAAGCCTGCATGGCCTCGTGCGCGGAAGCCGCGTGCTCGCCAATGCCTTCCGCAATCGCGTTGTACGCCTTTTCGACGCGCTCCCAGCGCTTGTCGCGGTCCATCGCGTAGTAGCGGCCGGAAATCGTCGCGATGCAGCCCAGCTCGAGCGTGTCGATCTTGTTCTGCAGGCGGTCGATATATTCAATACCGGACTGCGGCGGGGTGTCGCGGCCGTCCATGAAGCAGTGGAAGCACACCTTGCGCAGGCCGTTGCGGCGCGCCAGCTCAAGCAGCGCGAACATATGGTCGATATGCGAATGCACGCCGCCGTCGGACAGCAGGCCGAAGATATGCAGCGTGGAGTTAAACCACTTGCACTGGTTGATTGCGCTCATCAGCGCCTCGTTTGCGAAAAAGTCGCCGTCCTGGATGGACTTGGTGATGCGGGTCAGCTCCTGATATACGATGCGGCCCGCGCCGATGTTGGTGTGGCCAACCTCGGAGTTGCCCATCTGGCCGTCCGGCAGGCCGACGTCCAGGCCGGAAGCGCCGATATAGGTCATCGGGTTTTCCTTGAAAATCCTGTCCAGATTGGGCGTGTTCGCCGCTTCGATCGCGTTGCCCTTCTTCTCATCGCGGTGGCCGAAGCCGTCCATGATGATGAGCGCGGTCGGCTTCTTCGGGCCTTCCGCCTTGGCGGCCGCGGTCTTCTTTGCCGCGGCGGGCTTTTTCGCCGCCGCAGTCTTTTTTGCCGCTGCACGGGTGGTCTTTGCAGCCGTTGTCTTCACAGCGGCAGTTTCCGCGGCCTTGGCCTCGGCGGCTTTCACGCTGGTCTCCGCCTTTACCTCAACGGCGGGCGCAGCCGTTTTTTCGGTCGCCGCCGCCTTCTTAGGCGCAGTTTGCTTTTTCATAGATTTAATGACTCCTTTACGAAGCGTGCGAAAGGGGACAACGACGCTTCCCGATGTCCCCTCCCGCTTGCACGGCGCGGGGAATAAGCCCTCACCGTATTCCTTATCTTATTGGTTGGCTGCTTCCACGATGGTCGCGAAGTCAGCGCTCTTCAGGGAGGCGCCGCCGATCAGGCCGCCGTCAACATCCGGCTGTGCGAGCAGCTCAGCCGCATTCTTGGCGTTCATGGAGCCGCCGTACTGGATGGTGATGCCGCGGGCAGCGCGCGCGCCGTACTTCTCGCGCAGGCAGTCGCGGATCGCAGAGCAAACCTCGTTGGCCTGCTCGGCGGTAGCGGTCTTGCCGGTGCCGATCGCCCAGATCGGCTCGTAAGCGATGACAACCGCAACGCCCTGCAGGGCAATCTTGATCTGCTTGCGGATAACCTCCATGGTAACGTCCTGCTCGCGCTCGGTCAGGCTCTCGCCGACGCACAGGATCGGGCGCAGGCCGTTCTCCAGCGCAACGAGGACCTTCTTGTTGCAGGCCTCGTCGGTCTCGTTGAAGTACTGGCGGCGCTCGGAGTGGCCGATGATGACGTACTTGACGCCCAGCTCCTTAAGCATGTCGGCAGATATCTCGCCGGTGAACGCGCCGGACTTCTCATAGTGCATATTCTCCGCACCGATGGCAATCTTGGAGCCCTTGGCCGCCTTGACTGCGGTCTGGATATCGGTAAACGGCACGCAAAGAACCATCTCACACCACTTGGTCTTGGAAAGCAGCGGCTTCATCTCCTCGATGAGGGTCTTGGCTTCCGCCGGCGTCTTGTTCATCTTCCAGTTGCCGGCGATGATGGTCTTACGGTATCTGCGATTCATTTGGTTTTACCCCTTTCAATCTTTACAGACGGACGGATCCGTCCTGATCGTATATGTATTATACGGAGCGGTATACGCCCCGGTATAACGCATGATCCGCGCCCGGCGGCACTTTTGCGCGCCGGCACGTATTTTTATCCGGAAACGGCGCTGCCGTTTCCATCAAAAGCGCGGGCTTT
>USSI01000244.1 GCA_900557315.1 uncultured Butyricicoccus sp.
GAGCTTGAGCTTCTCCTTGCAGATTTTGCGCATCTCGGCCTCGAGTGCGTCCAGATTCTCCTGCGTGAAGGAGAACGGCGCGTCGAAATCGTAGTAGAAGCCGTTTTCGATCGACGGGCCGATGGCGAGCTTGACCTCGGGATACAGGCGCTTGACCGCCTGCGCGAGGATATGGGATACCGTATGGCGGTAGGTGTCGCGGTATTCCGGGTTTTCAAACGTGTACTTGTTTTCTTCGGACATAACAGTTTCCTCCTTTGGTATTTTGGGGGGAGAACGAAAAAAGCCCACCCCCGACATCATATCAGGGGTGAGCATATTACCCACGGTTCCACCCTGCTTGCAAACCCGTTTCGGGGTTTGCCGCTCTGGAGTCCGTAACGCGGACGAGACGCCGCGGCATACTGGTCTTTTCCGCCGCGGGGCTCCGGAATCGGTGCTGCTTTTCCCGCGCCTGCGGACGCTTTCAGCCGCGTCGCCCGCTCTCTGCCAAACGCTTTCAGGGTACTTGCAGGATTTCCTTCATCGCTTTTTGCCTATGAATACCTTTATATTATACCCCGAAGCATACTTTGTCAACCGTCAATTTGCGGTTTCATACTGCCCGGCAAACAGGATTTCCCCATTGTTGTTGTCCCGGATGACGAACCAGAACGGGCTGTCCGCCGTAAAGGTGCGCACCAGCTCGGGCCGCGAAGGCATCGCCGCCCCCGCGTCGGTCATGGCGGCGGTGACCGCCGCGGCTTCCGTCCCCTTCTCATCCACCGCGATATAGGTCCTGTGCAGCACGGTGTCGAGGAAGTGCTGCTGTCCCGGCAGGCTGGACGGGTCGAGCATGGCCGTCAGGTCGGCGCTTTCCGGATCGTATACCGTCTGGACGCCGAGCGCCTGCAAGGCCTCATCCAGCGCGGCGCTGTACTCTACTTTAAACTTGGGCACCGAGACATTGACATCCCCGTAGGTGAATTCGACGCTGTTCAGGAAGTTCTGCACATCCAGCGTATCATCCGCCTTGATGAGGTACATACTGAAATCCGCGTCAATAAAGCGTTCAAAATTGTCGCCCGCTTCGTTGTCCACCGCCCAGTTGCGGTAGTCCATCTTGAGCGCCTCGATGCCCGGCGTGGCATAGTAGCCAAAGTGGTCGGTCTGGTGCATCATATCGACCGCAGCAGTCGTGCCGTCGGCGTTTGTGAAGTCCGCCTTGTCCGTGCGGCCCTCCGGGAACTCATTTTCCCACGCGGCCTTGAAGTACACCGCATTGACCAGCGCGGTGACGAACGCGCGGTTGTCCTCGGTCAGGATGCTGGGGATTTTCCCGTTCGTCTTTTCGTCCACCCATGCGTTGACCCGCTCGACCGAATCCGCGTCCGTGACCTCCTGCACCTCAGCGCGGAAATATTCGTCCATCTGCTGCACGAAGTCCGGCAGGAACGCCCCTTCGCCGCCAAACCGGCTCTGGTTGAGCCACAGGGAATTTGCGGTGTCGAGCGACATGATGCGCTCCAGACCGTCATAGAACGTAAGCTGCTCCTGCACGATGCGGTTAAACAGCTCCAGATCGTCAATGCGCAGGGCGGTGAGCAGCTCCTGCCGGGTCTCGCCTTCCGCGCCGTTCGCCAGCATGGCAAGGCACAGGCGGATGGAGTAGGGCGACACCGACCAGTTGCCCTCTGTGTCCAGCGTGCGCACGAGTGCGTCCGCGAATGTGGCCGCCTCTTCGGGCGTCCAGTAAGCGCTTGCGGTCACGGCGTTCGCATTGGCGATCCATTCCATCGCTTCTGTGCCGGAAACCGGATCATCCGGCCGGAATTCCAGCGCACTGGACGTTGTGCCGTCCGGATAAGTGACATTCTGCTCGTCCGACATATCGATTACGCCGTACATCCAGCACTTGCTCACGCCGTTCTGCGCCCATTCTGCAATGTTGTAACCCGCAGGCGAGCCGGTGCCGCAGCCCGCGGGCAGTTCGGTGTATTTGTAGTCCAGATACCGACCGAGAAAAGCCGCCGCCTCCTGCCGGGTGATGGGATCATCCAGCCGCAGTGCGCCGAGGTTCTCCCCGTCCCCGTCGCCGTTTACAATCCATTTGTCAAACGCCCATTTGACTTCGTCGGAAGCGTCCGCACCGTCTGTAAAGTACGCCTCCATGTCGATCCACGCGCTGTCCGATACATCCTCGCCCGCGTTCAGCGCCAGTGTCTGCAGGAACCAGCCGCGCGTCGCGGTTTCGGGCGGCGCCGGCGGTGTTGCTGCGGCGTCCGGCGCCTGCGCCGCCCCCGCCCCGGCCGGCAGCAGCAGGCCGAGCGTGAGCACGAGTGCCAATAATCTTCTTTTCATGTTTATCCCTCCCATACCTTAATATCAGGTTAGACGTTGCCGCTTGGCAAACGTTCCGCCTACAAAAAGCGAAAACTCCCCTAAGGGGAGTTTTTTTCAGCATTTGAGCGCTTCGTCCTCGATGTTTACCGTGATGCGGTCATAGAATTCCCGCTTCTGCTGCTCATTTTCAAACGCAGAAAACGGCACGATAACCGCGGAGAACTCATCGACGAAAATATAATAGTGTTTATCGTCCGACGCGGTGCGCTGCACGGCCTCGTACTGATAGACCGTATCCTCGTTCTCGCCGGTCAGTTCGAACTCATTTTCGCGCAGTTCCAGCGTCTTGGGGCCGCACAACTGCTTGTTTTTCGCATTTTTCAGGATGCGGTCCACGTTTTTAACCACCTTGCGCTTCATATACCAGGGCGTGCCGAAAAAGCATACCGCCGCCAGCGCCACATAGACCGCGACGGAAAAAACGCTCAGCCCGTGGAAAAAATACATCAGCACGGCGCCGCCGATGAGCACGAGCGCCGTGCCGCAATCCAGCGCTGAGGCCACGAACCACGGGCCCATCAGGGCGGTGTGCCAGAACTCGTGGGCCTGCTGCAGCCCGAAGATCCAAGCCGT
>USSI01000245.1 GCA_900557315.1 uncultured Butyricicoccus sp.
CGCCCTTTCGGACAAACGGTTTTCAAGACCGCCTCGTTATGACCACTTCGATACCGCTCCGTATCTTGCCCGATAAGCAAGAAATATTATACCCCATAAAACACGGTTTGTCAATCCTTTTTCAGTTTCTCTTCCCACTCTGCCTGTTTGAAGCCCGGCAAAGCAAAATCCTCTCCGATGAGCAGCGGACGCTTGACCAGCATGCCGTCCGTCGCGAGCAGGGCGAACTGCTCGTCCTCGCTCATCTGCGGCAGCTTGTCCTTCAGCCCCAGCGCCTTATACTGCAGGCCGCTGGTATTGAAAAAGCGTTTGAGCGGCAGGCCGCTCATTTTGTGCCAGGCGCGCAGCTCCTGCTCGGTCGGGTTGTCCTGCTTGATATCGCGCACCTCGACCGCAACCCCCTGCGCCTCGAGCCATTTGCCCGCCTTCTGACAGGTTGTGCATTTGGGATAACAGATAAACAGCATTATCAAAATCGCTCCTTCTTATTCCATCTCCTGCGCCGGTGCAGCGGTGCTGCTGCAAAGCAGCGCCAGCTCGGCCACCAGCATCACGCATGCCGCCACGGACAGGCCGCCGCGCATCAGCATTTTTGCAGACCAATCCAGTGTGCCCACGCCCATCAGCCAGCTCAACGCGATGCCGCCCATATCGGATACCGCCATGGTGGCCGCCGTGGCGCTGAAAAACGCAAGCGCCGCCGGGCGCGGTTTGCCGTACAGCAGACGCGCAAAATGATAAAACGCAAGCACGATCATCACATCCGCCACCAGGCCAAACGCGAATGACGCCAATTTGGGATCAACGCAGGTCATCCGGTAATTGACCAGCAGGTGCAGGCAGCTCCACAGCAGCGGCACCAGCGTCAGCATCGCAGACTGGGAGGTCATCTGGCTGCCCTGCGCCTTTGCCAGCGCAATCATGCACAGGCCGCAGGCAACCGATACGGCGGAATAAACAATCTCGAGAGCGCGCGCCCAGACCGCGACATCCTCCTCGACGGTTGTCATGGTCAGATACAGGTAGAACACGCCGCCCGCGATCAACAGCAGACCCGCAATGACCGCCGCCATGCGGAAGCCGGTGCTTTGCGTGCCGAGCATCTGTTCAAACGGCACAGCCTTTTTCGTGCGCAGCGGCGCTGCAAGCACCGCATAGATCACCGCGCCCGCCACGAGCAGCGCGGTAAAATACCACACCCATGCATCACCAAACGCAGGCAGGCCGGTCGCAATATCAAAGCCGTTGAGCAGGTGCAGCGCGCGCAGCGCCACACCGGGCACGCACAGCGCCACCGCCAAAACCGGCAGAATTTTTGTCATTTTCATTTGGTTCCCTCCAGGTAAGCGTTTGACATACAGGTTCAGTATATCACATCGGCGGCAAAGCATCAAGCGGCCGGGCAAACTTCCTGCCTGCGCTTCCATCTCGCGAAAACAGGCGGGAGCACAGCTCCCGCCTGCTTGTTATGCCGGTGTATGGGCCTCAGTGCAGGCCCGGTTTGGGCATTTTCTGTGCATCCTGCGCAGAAAGCTCGGTGTTTGCCGGCGTCTCACGCTTCATACCGAATTTGAGCAGGATGGGCGTGACCAGCGTGGTGACGATAACCACCAGCACGATCGCCGGGAACATACTGGCGTCGATCAGGCCCGCCTGTTCGCCCTTCTGGGCGACAATCAGCGCAACCTCGCCGCGGGACACCATGCCCAGCCCGATCGAGAATGCGTCGTAGGTCTGGAAACCCATCAGGCGGGCACCCAGACCGCAGCCGATGATTTTGGTCAGGATCGCCACAATGGTCAGCACGATCGCGAACACCACCAGCGTACCTGTCAGCCCCTCCAGATTGGTCTTGATGCCGATCGAGGCAAAAAACAGGGGCGAAAACAGCATATACCCCAGCACATTGGTCTTGCTGGCGACATAGTCACGCGTGGCGGACAGGTTGCATATGACAATGCCCGCGAAGTAAGCGCCGGTGATGTCTGCGATGCCGAAAAACCGCTCGGCAACATAACTCATCAGGAAGGCAAATACCAGCGCGTAGATCGCAATACGCCGATGCTTATGCCATATCTGCTCCATTTTGGCAAACGCCTTGTACATCACAAAGCCGATAACCAGCACAAATACAAAGAAGCCCAAAATGCGCCCGAATACAAGCATCGGCTGGACGGTCGGGTCGGTAAAGCCGGTCAGCACCGTCAGCACAACAATGCCGAGGATATCGTCGATGACCGCCGCGCCCAAAATCGCCGTGCCGACCTTGCTTCGCAGTTTTCCCATTTCGCGCAGGGTTTCCACCGTGATCGAAACCGAGGTCGCCGTCAGCACCACGCCGATAAACGCGGCCTTCATCATGTTCAGCGGATCCGAAGGATCATTTGCAAACAGCAGATAGCAGCCAATGCCGCCGATCAGCGGCACGACAACGCCGATCACCGCGATGATAAACGAGGCAAAGCCGGTGGACTTCAGTTCTTCCAGATCGGTGTCCAGGCCGGCATTGAACATCAGGATAATAACGCCGATCTCCGCCGCCTTCACCAGGAAATCCGTCTCCCCGACCCAGCCCAGGCCGCTCGGTCCGACCAGCACGCCGGCTACCAGCGCGCCGACCACCTGCGGCATGTGGACGCGCTCCGAAGTCAGGCCGAATATTTTGGTAAACAGCATAATGATGGCAATCGTCAGAAGAAATTCATAGGACATGGCGTAACCATCCCTTTCAGTGTAAAAATTACCCATATAGAATTGTACATCTTTTTTCTCATTTGTCCAGTGTATTCCCTGAAAACTGAATATTCTTTTAACACAATCGGTTATTTTCTACAATTATATCCGCCAGTATTTGTACATAAACGCTATGTAGTATGTCCTTTGCTGCCATGAAAATCCTCACAAAAAAACAGGGCCTGCTGCACGGAATACGTG
>USSI01000246.1 GCA_900557315.1 uncultured Butyricicoccus sp.
TGCACTGGTATGCGCCCAGCGTGGTGGATGCAATTTTCTACCTGCCGGCGCTCGTGGGACTGTACATGATTTTGCTGCACACGGTAGTTAACGGCTGGGGCGGGCACATAAAGCGCTGGAAGAACATCATCTCCACCTCGATGATGAAGTTCCAGGGCCGCCAGACCGTGCGCAACATGCTGGTCATGACCCTGCTGATCGGCGGCGCGTACTTTGCGTCGTTCTATGCGCCCATGCTGTCCACGAGCGCGGAGAACACCTTTGCCACGCGCCCGATCGACTACGAATACCACTGGCGCGCCGACCAAAACCTGCCCCAGCAGGATGAGGTGCAGGCGCTTGCGGACGAGGCGAACGTCGAGATCACCTCGTGGGCACAGCAGGAAGCGGCCGTACTCGGCACGGACGGTATGCAGCAAATCGAAACCGAAACCGCCTTCGGCGCCACCTACACGACCGAGTATGCAGAAATTCTGGACGGCGCGACCTTCTTTTCCGAAAGCGCGTATAACGCCCTGACCGGCCAGCACGTCGACCTCCAGCCCGGCACCTGCGCCAATGTGCTGGACGACGAGGGCGGCAGCGGCTACCTCTCGGGCGGCGACGTGACCCACCTGACCAACATGGCGACCGGCGCGGAGATGGATGTGACCCCGGCCGAGCCGCTCTGGTACACCATGCTGCTGGGCTGCTATGTGCTGGACGACGCGGACTATGCCGTGCTCTCCGAGGGTCTGACCGATATCTACCGCGAGGAATATGTGTTCTTCAACGTCGCGGACGTGGAAAACAGCTACGCCTTCGCCAACGCGCTGTTCAACGAGATCGTTGACCGCTCGGGTCCCGCAGTCGAGGTGGGCGACTATTACGACGATGTGGCAGCCGAACTTGCCGCGCAGGCGGGCGAGCCCTACGAATTCTCCCCTGAGGCCGCGGCGGCCCGCGGGCTGGAAACCATTCGCTACGACGACCGCGACTCCTCCGGCTTCCGTAATTACTGGAAGTATATGCCCCAGTTCCGTATCCTCGATCAGAACGACTTTGTGACCACCATGGCGGTGTTCCTCATGCTGTTCATCTTCATCGCCATTGTGTGCTTCGCCGCGGTCATCGTCATCGCGTTCACCCGCTGCATGACCATTGCGCTCATTAACGCCCGCGTGTACGACGACCTGCGCCACCTCGGCGCGCCGAACGCCTACCTGTTCCGCTCGGTGCGCGGGCAGATCAGCCGCGTGTTCCTCGTGCCTGCCATTGTCGGCACCGGCCTGATCTGGGCGTTCTACATGATGATTATGTACTTCAACGGCGATCCGTACGGTTTTACCTCCGCTGAGCTGGCGGGTATCACGTCCTGCGCGGCGATGGTCGCCGGGGTGTCCGTGCTGCTGTATGCAGTGTACCGCATCACACGCCGAAGCGTGTGCCGCGCGCTGCATATCCATTCCTGAGCTTGTTGTTTCACGGGGCGCGCTGGAAGGCGCGCCCTGTTTCTGCTATAATGGGAACGAGGTGAAACCCAATGGAACAGATTCTGATCGTCGAGGACGATCCCGCGCTCGGCCGCGGGCTGGTGCTCGCGCTGGAGGGTGCGGAGCGCGCCTGCACGCTGGCTTCCGACTGCGCCGGAGCGCGCAGGGCGCTTGCCGTCTCTTCCTTTGCCCTTGCGATTTTCGATATCAACCTGCCGGACGGCTCGGGACTGGCTCTTTTAGAGGAGACGCGCGCCGCGGGCGGCCCTCCGGTCATCCTGCTGACCGCGAACGACCTGGAAACCGACATCGTGACCGGCCTGACGCTGGGCGCGGACGACTACATCACCAAGCCCTTTTCGCTCGCGGTGCTGCGCGCCCGCGTGGAGGCCGCACTGCGCCGGAGCAAGCCCGCCCCTGCCCCCGCTGTGTTCGAGCAGGGCGGTTTCCGGTTTGACTTTGACCGGCTGGACTTCACTGCGGACGGCAGGACGCTCCAGCTTTCCCAGACCGAACAGCGGCTGCTGCGCCTGCTCATCGAAAACCGCGGGCACACCCTGCCGCGCGACACCCTGCTTGACCGCATCTGGACGGACGGCGCGGAATATGTGGACGAAAACGCGCTTTCGGTCACGGTCGGGCGGCTGCGGCGCAAGCTGGGCAAAAGCGCGCCCATCAAGACCGTATACGGCGTGGGCTACAGCTGGGCGGTGGAATCATGATCTGGGTTGCAGTCATAGCCGTGCTTGCGGCGGCGGGCGTGATCGGATACGACCGCCTGCGGCTGCGCCGCACCATGGAAACGATGGACAAAATGCTGGACGACGCGATCCGCGGCGCCTTCCAGCCCGCACACTTCGATGAAAGCCGCCTGTCCGCGGTCGAAGCCAAGCTGAAACACTATCTGGATGCGAGCGGCACGTCCGCCGCGCGGCTCGCCGAGGACCGGGCGCGCGTGCAGGGGCTGATTGCCGACATTTCCCACCAGACCAAAACGCCGATCGCAAACCTGCTGCTGTACGCCGGGCTGCTGGCGGACAAAGATTTGCCCGAGGACTGCCGCGGCTATGTGGGGCAGCTGACCGCACAGGCGGAAAAGCTGCAATTTCTGATCGGGTCCATGGTCAAGGCCGGGCGGCTGGAGACCGGGGTGATTGCGGTGCAGCCCCGCCCGGCGGACGTAGGCGCGCTCATCGAAGCCGCGGTGCAGGCGGCGCAGGGCGAAGCCGCGCGGCGCGGCGTGCAGCTTGCCTGCCTGCCTACAGAGGTGACCGCGTGCTTTGACCCCAAGTGGACGCAGGAGGCGCTCGGCAACCTGATTGACAATGCGGTCAAATACACGCCTGCAGGCGGCAGCGTGACGGTTTCGATCACGCCCTACGAGCTGTTCTGCCGCATCGACGTGGCCGACACCGGCCCCGGCATCCCGGAGTCCGAGCAG
>USSI01000247.1 GCA_900557315.1 uncultured Butyricicoccus sp.
GATGACGTTGCGCTCACCAACCGCAACCGCCAGCTGATCGCGCTCGCTTCCACCACCGGCATGCCCAAGGTCGAGGTCATGCGCGCGCGCATCGCGGACATCAACCCACGCTGCACTGTGCATGCGCTGCAGGATTTTTACACGCCGGACGCCACGCTCGATCTGTCGCAGTTCGACTATGTGATCGACGCGATCGACACCGTAACCGCCAAGCTGCACCTCATCACCGAATGCGACCGGCTGGGCGTGCCGCTTATCTGCTCCATGGGTACGGGCAACAAGCTTGACCCGACCCGCTTCGAAGTCGCGGATATCTACAAGACCTCGGTCTGCCCGCTCGCGCGCGTCATCCGCCTGGAATGCAAAAAGCGCCGCATCAAGCATCTCAAAGTCGTCTACTCCAGGGAGGAGCCTCGCACGCCCCTGCCCTCGGACGAGCAGAAGGGCACCGCAGGCCGTGCCGTGCCGGGCAGCGTGTCGTTCGTGCCGCCGGTGGCGGGTATGATCCTCGCCGGGGAATGCATCAAAGACCTGACCGGTGTGCGGTAAAATGCAAAACAGGAGCAGCCTTGCTGCCCCTGTTTCTTTTTGTCTTACGCAACCTGCTCCCCGGTCGGAAGGAAGCGCGCGGTCTGCTGTGCGCCCTCTGCATCTTCCCCGGCTGCAAGGATGCAGCCGTTTTCAAATGCCACGCTGCGCAAGTCAAACGGCGCTTCGATTGTGCCAAGCGTGTCACCGAAACGGTCAAAACAGGTCACCTCACGCGTCCCTGTCTGCAGGGCATAGACGCCCGCGCCGTCAGTCGGCAGTGCGCCCGGCCGCTGGCTGACGGAAACCGTAAACAACGTTTCCGGATTCCCGTATTCGGTGCAGCGGATATAGGTGTATTCGGTGTCCGATACCCAACAGGCGTAGATATCCTGACCGACCTCATCCATCGCGTTGGGATAGGTCCCAGTCAGCCGGCTGCCGGACAGGTCATACAGCGCGTAATAGCCGCCATCCTGCCCGATGTAAGTGTCGCTCCAACGGTTCAGCTGCATGGGCATCCTGCCGGTCACGGCCATTTTGCCGTCCACGATCAGGGAATACACCCCATCCCGCTCAATCACCAAGCGGTCGCCCAGATCGCTGTATACCTGCACCTGATCGAGCGAAATATTCATGCGCCACAACGTACTGCCGTTGCGGTCGATGGCGCGGACTGCGTTCCCATCCCGCACGATTGCCTTGCCGTCCGCCCAGCCGGTAACCGGCTGATAGACTGCTTCGCTGTAAGTACCGTCCGCGTACAGGATATGGCAGTTCTGTGCGCCCTCATTCAGAGGGTATGCCCACGCCGTGCCGGTCTGCGCATCCTGGCTGTCGCAATAGTAATCCGGCAAAGATGCACCTGTTTCCAGATTGTACAGCGCACAGACAAAACCGCTTTCCGCATCCGGCTGCCAGCGCAGGCTCGCCCAGTCACCGAACAGGCTGATATCATAGAAATAGCCATCCGTTCCCTCGAAATCGGTCAGCAGGCGGTTGCCATCTGCATCCTCGATATGAATGCGGCCTACGCCCGCGCCTGTTTCATCGACCACAACCTGATATTGCGCGCCCTGCTCTGCCGGCGGGGTGACCGCATAAGCCGCATCATAAATGCGCAGCATGGTTGCAATCGACTGTTCACGCGTGTATTCGCCCGCCGGCTCGAACGCATTGTCACCCGTGCCGGTCATGACGCCGTGCCGGTAGGCCCAGTTCACGTCATCCCGCGCCCACGAGGAGATATCCGCGCCGTCGGAGAACACATGAGGCAGGCGCCCCTGTACACTGCCGTCGTAATCCGCCCGCAGGCTGCCCAGCCGGTGCAGCATGGAAGCTGCCTCCTGCCGCTGGATCGGGTTCTCCGGCTCAAACCGGCCGTCGCCCACGCCGTTTACAATGCCCAGCGAGGCGCACAGCAGCACATTGCCGTCCGTACAATCGGTAAACAGCACGCTGTTCTTTTCCACTTCGCCCAGCAGGTTGTCCTCATCCCAGCTGTGGTACACCGCCGCGGCAAGCGCACAGAACTCCGCGCGGGTGATCGGCGCAGTGTAGCTGCCGTCCAGTTCCTCCGGCACCAGCTCGGCCTCGCGCGCGGTCTGCACCGCCTCCTGCGCCCAGCCGCTCGGCTCGTCCGCCGCCCCTGCCGGAACCACCAGCAGGCACGCTGCCAGCATTGCCGTGATCCATTTTTTCATGTTTCCATCCTCCTTTTGGGTATTGCATACGGGCGTTGCCGCCGCGTGATGTCGGTTTAAAGTCGGGACGACAGCCGGCAGCCGCCGCGCGTTTTCCCCGCCGGGCTGCACATCATGCATCCCGCGCAGGAACAGCGTTTCCGGCATCATGCTGTTTACAGATACAAACGAGAGGACTGCAAGCTGCACACAGTCATTTGCCTATGCTCCTGACGAGAGAATTTTCCCTTTCCCTTATCATAACATAAAAATCCCCGCGGAGAAACATCCGCGGGGATTTTGTTATTCGATTGTAGCCCTTACGCTGCGGTACTGCTTACGCCTCCGGCGCGTACAGATCCTGCAGGCGCTTGAGGTGCGCGTAACGCTTGGTGGACTCGACCTCGGAGCGCTCGAACAGGTTCTCCGCACGGTCCGGGAACGAACGGGTCAGCGCAGAGAAACGCGCCTCGTTCATCATGAACTTGCGGTAATCCTCGGTCTTGGGCTCCTTGGACTCCAGGATGAACGGGTTCTTGCCTTCCTCAGCCAGCTGCGGGTTGAAGCGGAACAGGTTCCAGTAGCCGCAGTCAACAGCCTTCTTCATCTCAGCCTGGCAGTTGGTCATGCCGCCCTTGATGGAGTGCATCTCGCAGGGGGCGTAGCCGATGATGAGGGACGGGCCCGGATAAGCTTCCGCT
>USSI01000248.1 GCA_900557315.1 uncultured Butyricicoccus sp.
GCAATACGAAGCGGGTCTGGGGCATGGGGCCTTCGGCAGCGTCAACCAGCAGGACAACGCCGTCCACCATCTTGAGGATACGTTCGACCTCGCCGGAGAAATCGGCGTGGCCCGGGGTATCGACGATGTTGATCTTGACGCCCTTATAGTGGACCGAGGTGTTTTTCGCCAGGATGGTGATGCCGCGCTCGCGCTCGATATCGCCCGAGTCCATGACGCGTTCCTCGACCACCTGATTTTCGCGGAATGCGCCCGCCTGCTTGAGCATCTGGTCAACCAGCGTGGTTTTGCCGTGGTCAACGTGCGCGATGATCGCAATGTTGCGCAAATCGTTACGAACCATGTATATTCCTCCATCTGCGGATAATTTTCGTGCAGATATTATTATACCCGTTTTGCAGTAGGTTTTCCACCTGTGTAATCATCAAAATTAGCGCCGCAAATGGGCGAAAAACTGTCAATAATTGCGATTTTGCGTCGTTTCACGGGCGGAGGAAGTGCAGCCGGCGCTATTGTAAGTTGCGCCCGTTTTTGGTATACTGAGGGAAAGTATGCATTTATTCCTGCGGATAGAGCTGCTGCGTGAGCGACAGGGCAAACCGGAGGCCCTGGGCAAAGCATTCGGCTGCGTAAACGGAGAAGGCGGATGAGAATTCGTCAAACAACGCGAACAGTTTTTTGCGCTGCCTGCACGAAAGACCGCGGGCAAGGGCGTCAAACTGCGGCAGCTCCTGCAAATCGGGCGGCATTTTGAGCTGCTTCATGCAGTAGAGGGAAAAGAGTTCATCAAGCGGGGCGTTCATAAGGCTCACCTTTTTGTATCGTTTCGTTACAATTATTATATGCAACAAAATGATACATGTCAAGAGGAGAATTAAAAATAATGAATTATGGGGAAATTTTTTGTGCGCTGCGGAAAAAAAGAGGACTGAACCAGTCTGATGTGGCGGACTATCTCGGCATCACACGCGGCGCATACGGCATGTATGAAATTGGCCGGCGCAAGATCGACGTGGATACGCTTGTCAAATTGTGCCGGTTCTTTGAGGTTACCCCCAATCAGGTTTTAGGCTTTGAGGAAGAACCGTAGGGCAGTTCGTCTGACGGGAGAGCCTGTTGTTTACGGGTGGGGATGTGGCCTGCGCGGCCACACTGCGGACAAGAAGGGGATGGCTGCCACCCCAGAGGGGCGCACATCGTGCGCTTCCCCCGGCGGGGGTGATTCGCAAGAGGGGGGTTAAGACCCCCTCTTGTGTGCTTGCGGCGCATAGCCGCACCCTGCCCGGTTAAGAACTGGCACATCCGTTCACCCTGCCGGGCAAACCGCCCGTCGCGGCACCGTTCCCGCCGCCCACAAGGCGAGCCGTAGCCTGCAGTGCGGCCGCGCAGGCCGCAAACGTTTTCCATCCCGCTTTGCCAAAGCGGATTTCAAACATTCGCTTACGCAAATTTCCTATTTTTCATATGGAAATGCATTACACTGTATGCTATAATGGTTTCGCAATATAAAACAAAGATAGAGGAATAGTCGTATGAAAGGAATCATTCTTGCCGCGGGCAAAGGCTCGCGCCTTTACCCCATGACGCGGCCGGTCTGCAAGCCGCTGCTGCCGGTTTATGACAAGCCCATGATTTATTACCCGCTGGCGGTGCTGATGCAGGCGGGTATCCGCGATATCCTTATCATCATCCCGCCCGGAGAAGAAGGCCCGTTTTACCGTCTGCTCGGTTCGGGCGGCCGCTTCGGCGTCAACATCACCTACGAGGTGCAGGACGTTGCGCGCGGTATCGCGGACGCGCTGCTGATCGGCGAGCAGTTCGTCGGGAAGGACGATGTGTGCTTGGTGCTGGGCGATAATATCTTCTATTCGCCGGACTTTGAATGCTATCTGAATAAGGCGCTTTCGCTGGGCGAGGGCGCGTGCGTGTTCGGTTACTATGTGGACGATCCGCGCGCATTCGGCGTGGTCGAGTTCGATGAGCAGGGCCGCGCAGTCTCGATTGAGGAGAAGCCGCGCTTCCCCAAATCCAATTATATCGTGCCCGGCCTGTATTTTTATGACAACGACGTGATGGAGATCGCCCACAACCTCAAGCCCTCCGCGCGCGGCGAGCTGGAGATCACGGACGTCAACCTCGAATATCTGCGCCGCGGCAAGCTGCGTGTGGTTCAGCTCGACCGCGACTTTGTTTGGCTGGACGCGGGCACCGCGGAAAACCTGCTCGACTCCGCGCAGGAGGTCAAGCGCGTGCAGGATGAAACCGGCCGCTATATCGCCTGCCTGGAGGAAATCGCCTACCAGCGCGGCTATATCAGCCGCCAGACGCTTCTGCGCCACGCAGCCGATCTGGACAAAACACTGTATGGGCGCTATCTGGAGTGCCTGTAAAAGGAGAAAAAACAGCAATGGGAGTTTATACCGAAACCAAAACCTACCGCACCAAGGCCCACATGGGCATGATCGACGTGACAGACGACTTCCGCGCGGCGGTGCGCAACGCGGGCCGCACCAAGGGCATCAAGTCCGGCATCATCACCGGCTTTACGACCGGCGGCGTCGCCGGCCTGACCACGCTCGAGTTTGAGCCGGGCATGGTATACCACGACCTGAAGGCCGCGATGGACATATTCTCCCCCTATACGGACGAGACTGGTCAGGTCATCCACTACCACCATCACGATACCTGGCACGACGACAACGGCTCGTCGCATATCAAGGCGGCGCTGCTCAGCCCGTTCATCGTGATCCCGTTTGTGGACGGAGAGATCACCATCGGCCCGTGGCAGAACCTGACGCTGGTCGAATGCGACACGCGCAACCGGACGCGGGATATCGTGTTCCAGGTGATGGGAGAATAAAACTTCGCGGGAAGCATACA
>USSI01000249.1 GCA_900557315.1 uncultured Butyricicoccus sp.
TTCCTGTTTTTTGTGCGCATGGCGCACAGGCAGGAATCGAGTGGTTTGTCCCGTGGGCCGCGAGCCGCTACGCCCTGCTCTGGGGGTATGCGCGCGCACTGCGCGCCCCTACGGAATATGGATGCAATGTTTGGCGCGCCGAGTCATGGCCCAGGCCAGTTTGGCGCGCTGAGTCGTCGCGCCCTACTGAGAGGTGCTGCAAGCGTCACCGCGCCCCTCCGGGATGGCAGCCGGTCCGCTTGCCTTGATACGGCAACCGGGCGGCAGCCGGAAAGCGCCACTTACTCTTACGCGCGCAGCGCATCCTGAAGGAAGAGGGGTGATTCGCAAGAGGGGAGAAACCTTGGTTTCTCCCCTCTTGTGCGCCCGCGCCGCGTAGGCGCATATTCCTGCCGCCCTCAAGAATGCTACACCAGAAGCGGGTGCGTACCGATCCCGGAAGCAGCTTTTAAGTTGCATAAAGCAGTTCAATTTCTGCCGCATACTGCGTTCCGTCCTCCGTGGTTGCATCCAATCGTACAACCAGCGGCGTAAGCCAGTTGTATCCGTCGTACCCGCCGGTTGTCCGCACACCCCAGAACGCATGGGACGGCAGGTCTGTAATCGGTTCAGCCGTCACGCCTTCCGCTTTGTCCACCACCGCGCATTGGACATCGCACAGCCCTGCATCCTGCGTCAGGTAAAACAACGCGGTCTGCTCGGAAGGCTGCGGATCCCATGCAATGCGCAAACCGTACCGCTGTTCCAGCAGTGCCTGCGTGTCCATGCCGCTGTCAATGACAACACGCTCCAACGGCTCATTCCAGCCGATGGCGGCATGGAACCACTCGGTCACATACCGCAGGGGGATCATGGTGCGCCCGTCCTTGAGCACCGGCGCGGTATCCATCTGCTCTGTCGTCTCAAAATATGCCCCAGACGGTACACCGCTGCCGTCTTTTTCCCTTTCTGTCCAATCCGAAACGCAAACATAGGTTGTGTTGCCGATCTGGAAACGCAGTCCAAGCATCTGGTAATATTTCAACGTGGTTTCGTTTTCCTCCTGCACCGGGCTGTCCTGCGCGGTATATTCCTTGGACAGGATGACCCACTGATTTGCCTCGTCCCACTCGACCGTCAGCCCCAGTTTTTCCGCCACCGGTCGCACCGGCACCAGCGTACGGCCGTTTTCATCCGTGAAGGGCTGTGCATCTGGGAACGCGACCGGCTCCCCGTCTACCCATACCCCAACCGCACCGGCGCCGGTACAGAACAGCGCCAGCAGACACATCAGACAAACCGCTTTTTTCATGTTCTCCCCTCCCTTGGCTTTATCGTAACAAAAAACAGGCAAAAGCACAATGCTTTTGCCTGTTTTCCTGTTTATTTGAGCACCGCGCCCTGATCGGCCGAGGTGACCAGCCGCGAATAGCGGTACAGCCAGCCCGACTTGACATTGGGTTCGCGCGGGACGAACTTCGCACGGCGCGCCTCCATCTCCTCGTCGGAGATTTTGACGTTCACCTTGCTGTTCGGGATGTCGATCGAGATGATGTCGCCCTCTTCGATGAGCGCAATCTCGCCGCCCGCCGCGGCTTCCGGCGACACATGGCCGATAGACGCGCCGCGGGACGCACCGGAGAAGCGGCCGTCCGTGATGAGCGCGCAGTCCTTATCCAGCTGCATACCCGCCAGCGCAGAAGTCGGGTTGAGCATCTCGCGCATACCGGGGCCGCCCTTGGGGCCTTCGTAGCGGATAATGACCACGTCGCCCTTGTGGATCTCACCGGCGTAGATGGACTGGATTGCATCGTCCTCGGAATCGAACACACGCGCCGGGCCTTCGTGCACCATCATCTCGGGTGCAACCGCCGAGCGCTTGACCACGCAGCCGTTCTTCGCGATGTTGCCCCACAGCACAGCGATGCCGCCGGTCTCGGAGTACGGGTTCTCGAGCGGACGCACAACCTCGGGGTTCTTGTTGGTAACGCCCTCGAGGTTCTCGCCGACCGTCTTGCCGGTCGCAGTGATAAGCGACAGGTCGAGCAGGTCGCGCTTGGTGAGCTCCTTCATGATGGCCGGGACGCCGCCCGCCATGTACAGCTCCTCGATGTGGTGCGGGCCTGCAGGCGCGAGGTGGCAGATATTCGGCACCTTGGCAGACAGCTCGTTGAGCATCGCGAGGTCGAGCGGCACACCCGCCTCGTTCGCCAGCGCGAGCAGGTGCAGCACCGAGTTGGTCGAGCAGCCGATCGCCATTTCGCAGGTCAGCGCGTTGCGGAACGCCGCCGGGGTCAGGATGTCGCGCGGCTTGATATCGCGCGCGATCAGCTCCATGATCTGCATGCCCGCGTGCTTGGCCAGATGGATGCGCGCCGCGTGTACGGCCGGGATGGTGCCGTTGCCGGGCAGCGCCATGCCGATTGCCTCGGACAGGCAGTTCATGGAGTTTGCGGTGTACATACCCGAGCACGAGCCACAGCCCGGACACGAGCCGCACTCGCACTCCATCAGCTTTTCGTCGTCGATCAGGCCGGCCTTGTATGCGCCGACTGTCTCAAAGGTCTTGGAAAGCGAAATCTCTTCGCCGTCGTAGTGGCCCGCGAGCATCGGGCCGCCCGAGATGATGATGGACGGGATGTTGAGGCGCGCCGCAGCCATCAGCATACCGGGCACGATCTTGTCGCAGTTCGGGATGAGCACGAGGCCGTCGAACTGGTGCGCCTGCGCGAGTGTCTCGACACTGTCCGCAATCAGCTCGCGGCTGGGCAGAGAGTACTTCATGCCGATGTGGCCCATGGCGATGCCGTCGCACACGGCGATGGCGGGGAACTCCACCGGCGTGCCGCCGGCGGCGCGGACGCCCGCCTTGACGGCCTCGGCGAT
>USSI01000250.1 GCA_900557315.1 uncultured Butyricicoccus sp.
TCATCCGTGAGTTTCTGGGCGCCGGCACCTTCGGCGGCGGTATCCTCAACGGCGGCGATGGTATTCAGATCCTGCCGGAGCAGTTCCCCATCGGCATGCTGACCCTGCCCGTCGGCGGCTTCCTGGTGCTGGGCTGCCTCATTGCCCTGATGCAGTGGGCGCTGTCCAGACCTAAGAAAAATAAGGAGGAGAGCAAATAATGGATCAAATCTATGAACTCCTGGCAATTACGCTGGGTGCCATTCTGGCAAACAACTTCATCTTCTCCCAGTTCTTAGGCATCTGCCCCTTCCTGGGTGTTTCCAAGAAGGTGGACACCGCTGTGGGCATGGGCATCGCTGTGACGTTCGTCATGGGACTGGCTTCCGCCGTGTGCTATGCGGTCAACGAGTTCGTCCTGGTTCGCTTTGGACTGGAGTATATGCAGACCGTGACCTTCATTCTGGTCATCGCATCCCTGGTCCAGTTCGTGGAGATGTTTTTACAGAAATCCATGCCGTCTCTGTACACGGCTCTGGGTGTGTATCTGCCGCTCATCACCACCAACTGCGCGGTGCTCGGCGCGGCCATCTCGAATATCGACAACGGTTATTCCTTCATCGGCTCGATGGTATACGGCGTGGGCGCCGGCCTGGGCTACACGCTGGCAATCGTCCTGTTCGCCTCCATCCGCGAGCGTCTGGACGCAACCTCGAAGTGCCCCAAGTGCTTTGAGGGCTTCCCGATCGCGCTGGTTTCCGCGGCGCTGCTCGCGATGTCCTTCATGGGCTTCTCCGGCCTGTCGATCTGGTAAGCAAGGAGGAAAGATAAGAAATGGATATCAATAATATCATTGCAGCGGTTGCCGTCCTGTTTGTCATGGGCGTCGTGTTCGCAATCCTGCTCGGCGTCGCGGCCAAGGTGTTCGCGGTCGAGGTGGATGAGCGCGTACCGCTGGTTCGTGAGTGCCTGCCGGGTGCAAACTGCGGCGGCTGCGGCTACCCGGGCTGCGACGGCCTGGCTGCCGCGATCGTGGAAGGCACCGCGCCGGTCAACGGCTGCCCGGTCGGCGGCGCTGCTGCGGCGGAGAAGATCGCAGCTGTTATGGGCGTTGCGGTCGAAGCGGGCGAGCGCAAGGTTGCGCATGTTTACTGCAACGGCGGCTGCAATGCCGTAGACAAGACCAAGTACGAAGGCCTGCAGGACTGCACCGCGGCAATGCGCGTTGCAGGCGGCCCAAAGGCGTGTGCTTACGGCTGCATGGGCCTCGGCTCCTGCGTCAAGGCTTGTGCGTTTGACGCAATCCATATTGTGGACGGCGTTGCCAAGGTCGATACCGACAAGTGCGTGGCCTGCGGCAAGTGCGTTGCGGCCTGCCCGAAGAAGCTGATTAACCTGGTTCCCGAGTCCAAGAAGGTACACGTCAACTGTGTCAACAAGGACAAGGGCCCGGAGGTGATGAAGGTCTGCTCGAACGGCTGCATCGGCTGCAAGATGTGCGAAAAGACCTGTAAGTTCGACGCAATCCATGTGGTAGACGGCGTTGCCAAGATCGACTACGACAAGTGCAAGAACTGCAAGATGTGCGCCAAGGCCTGCCCGAAGGGCTGCATCGAGCCTGTCCCGACCGAAGAGGAAAAGGCCAAGTTCAAGGAGATGCAGGCCAAGCAGGCGGCTGCCGCCAAGGCCAAGGCTGAGGCTGCAAAGGCCGAAGCTGCTGCTCCTGCTGCTGAGGACAAGTAATGGACTATCTGCATCCCAAGCTGGATGACGCTGCTATCGCCCGCATGTCGAGCCTCGCGCTCGCCCATGTGGGCGATGCCGTTTATGAGGTGCTGGTGCGGTCGTACCTTGCGTGCGGCGGCACCCAGACCGCGAAAAACCTGCACAGCCGTACCATTGCGCTCGTGCGCGCCTCCGCGCAGGCGGAAGCCGTGCAGCGCATCCTGCCCCTGCTGGATGAAGCGGAGCAGGATGTGTACCGCCACGGCCGCAACGCCAAACCCAAAAGCGTGCCCAAGTCCGCGTCGGCCGCGGAATATTCGCAGGCGACTGCGCTCGAGGCGCTGTTCGGCTGGCTGTACCTGAAGCAGCGGTACGACCGCATCAACGAACTGTTTGGCGTGATCGCGCAGGATTTTTAAAACAAAAGGACGTCCCGTGGGGGGCGTCCTTTTTTATGTGGGAAAATGGAAAGTTTACTTGACATTTCTGGAAACCGTGCTATACTCGAGATATGGAAAGTAAACTTTACAATTGAGGGGGCGGATGTTTGAAAAACAGGCTGGAGGAATTGCGCCGGGCGCGCGGCATCCGGCAGGAAGAGCTGGCGGATACCCTGGGCGTATCGCGGCAGACGATCAGTTCGCTGGAAAAAGGGCGCTACAACCCGTCTATCCTGCTGGCGTTCCGGATCGCGCGGTATTTTGGGATGCAGATCGAGGATATTTTCATCTATGAGGAGGAGAGCAAATGAAACGGGCGAAGGATATCGGGCGCAGCCTGCTGGGCTTTGTGCTGATTGGCGTGGGCATCTGTCTGATAAAAACCGTGCCTGACCCGCAGGGCATCATGCGGGCGCTGCCGTTCCTGCTGGTCGGGTTCGGGTGCGGCATCATGGCTTGGGCGAGCTGCTGGCGAAAAAAGCAGCGGCATCCGACCCGGAAATGGCGCGCCGCGTGGAGATCGCGCAGACGGATGAGCGCAATGTGATGATTGGAAGCATGGCAAAGGCCAAAGGATACGACATGATGACCTATGTGTTCGGTGCGCTCATGGTGGCCTTCGCGCTGATGGGCGCTTCCTGGACGGTTATTATCCCGATGGTGATTGCGTATCTGTTCGTGCA
>USSI01000251.1 GCA_900557315.1 uncultured Butyricicoccus sp.
AATTTCCTTGATCCTGTAACCCGGGAGCAATATCTGCATGGCCCCTGTATTTTCGGCATTCACGAAAGCAATTACCAAAACCAACACGTTGACGGCATCTCCATCCAGTTGGAAAGCGCTTCTACAACGGGCATCTATTTTTCGACGAATATCACACGCAGCGAACCTCGTTACTATATTCTTAATGCATTTGACAGTGCTTGGGACTCCATCGACATCCCCAACCCGGTCGATATCACGCAGGCGGTTCCTCTCTCAAACAGCATTGCTGTCGTCCCTGCATACGGAAGGGAATTTGTCTCCGGTGAGACTTACCGCGTGGAGCTCGCCCTGCTGGACGCCTCCGGCTCGATCATCTACCGCCAGCTGGAGTATGTGACCATCCCATGAGCAAATGCCTTCTGTTATTCTCCGCCGCCGTCCTCATCTGCGCGCTTCTTGTTTTTTCTATTCTCTGTTTACCTTAAAAGGCTGCCGCCCCCTGCGGCGGCCTTTTTGCTGCCCGCCCGCTTGACAAACCGCCGCCCGCGGCCTATGCTAAATAATAATCAAAAGTATGTAAAGGGGCGGCAGCCTATGGAAAACGATGCACAGGCCCGCAAATACAAGCAGCTGACCGAAACGCCGGTCGAGCCGCTGATCTGCAAAATGGCCGTACCGACCATCATCAGTATGCTCATCACCTCGATCTATAACATGGCGGACACCTTCTTTGTCGGCTGGCTGGGCACGAGCGCCACCGGCGCGGTCGGCGTGGTGTTCCCGCTGATGGCGGCGATCCAGGCGGTCGGCTTTTTCTTTGGACAGGGTTCGGGCAATTACATCTCACGTATGCTCGGCGCGCAGCACCGCGAGGAGGCCGGACGCATGGCCGCGACCGGCTTTTTCTCCGCGCTCGGCGCGGGCGCGCTCATCCTGGCGCTCGGGCTGGTGTTCCGGAACCCGCTGTGCCACCTGCTCGGCGCAACCGACACCATTTTCCCCTACGCGCTCGACTATATGTGCATCATCCTGATCGGCGCGCCGTGGATGACCGCCGCCCTCGTGCTGAACAACCAGCTCCGCCTGCAGGGCAACGCAACCTATGCCATGGTTGGTCTGGTTGCCGGCGGTATGCTCAATATCGCGCTTGACCCGCTGTGCATCTTTGTATTCGATATGGGCATCGCAGGCGCAGCGTTCGCCACAATCCTGAGCCAGTTTATCAGCCTCTGCCTGCTGCTGGCCGGCGTCCGGCTGTCGGGCGGCATCCAGCTGCGGCTCCGGCAGTTTTCCCCCAGCCGGAACCGGTATCTCGCGCTTGCAGGCGGCGGCCTGCCCAGCCTGTGCCGGCAGGGGCTGGCGTCCATCGCGGTCACCTGCCTGAACACCGCCGCCCGCCCCTACGGCGACGCGGCCATCGCCGCGATGAGCATTGTCACCCGTGTTTCGCAGTTCGCCGGTTCGGCGATGATCGGCTTCGGGCAGGGGTTCCAGCCGGTGTGCGGCTTCAACTTCGGCGCGCGCAAGTATGACCGCGTCACCCGCGGGTTCCGGTTCTGCGTGCGGGTGTCTACCATCGCGCTGCTGCTGCTTGCCGTCGTGGGCTGGGTGTTCGCGCCGCAGGTGATCGCCCTTTTCCGCGCAGATGACCCCGAGGTCATCCGCATCGGCACCGCAACCATGCGCTGGCAGTGCATTTCCTTCCCGCTCATCGCGTGGTCAACCATGTGCAACATGCTGCTGCAGAACATCGCCATGACCGTGCGCGCAAGCATTGTCGCGGCAGCGCGGCAGGGGCTGTTTTTCATCCCGCTCGCGCTGGTCCTGCCGCTATTCCTTGGCTTGCAGGGCGTGCAGATGTGCCAGGCCGTCAGCGATGTCTGCTCGTTTTTCCTCGCCATCGTGCTGACCGTCCCTGTCGTTCGGATGCTTGCACGCGGGGAAAACCCGCACAAGACGTAATCCTTTCTGTTATTTTTATAAATAATATTACAATCAGGAGTTTCCTTATGAATGACTTTACCCTTGACCCTACCCTTTACGACGGCCGCCCGGCCGACTGCGCCGGACGCGATGCGGTTGAAACCGCGTGCTACGACTTTCTGGACGGGCTTGGCGTGCCCTACCAGCGCGTTGACCACAGCGAAACGCCCTCTATCGAGGCCTGCGGCGAGGTGGAAAAGCTGCTCGGCATCGAAATCTGCAAAAACCTGTTCCTGTGCAACCGGCAGAAGACGCAGTTCACCCTGCTCATCATGCCGGGCGTCAAGCCCTTCCGCACCAAAGAACTGTCCGCACAGCTCGGCTGCTCGCGCCTGTCGTTCGCGGACGAGGGCCATATGCAGGAATACCTTGGCGTGACGCCCGGCTCGGTGTCCGTGCTCGGCCTGCTGAACGACACGGAAAACCATGTGCGGCTGGTGATCGACCGCGATGTGCTGAAGCCGGACTGGTTCGGCTGCCATCCCTGCCGCAACACCTCCTCCCTGCGCATCGCGACTGCCGACCTGACGGGCAAAATCCTGCCCGCGCTGCGCCATGAGCCGTCTTATGTCTCTTTATAAGATGAAAACCGTTTTATTTCGGCCTGAAAATATGGTATACTGGTAACAGAATTTATAAGGAAAGCAGGCGTATTATGGAACGGACTTATATCATGCTCAAGCCGGACGCTTTGCAGCGCGGCATAGTGGGCGAAATCCTCGCGCGCATCGAGCGCAAGGGCTACCGCATCACACACATGAAGACCATGCAGCTGGACGAGGCCATCCTGCGCGAGCACTATGCGCATATCGTGGACAAGCCGTTCTTCCCGCCCACGGTCGAATATATGACGA
>USSI01000252.1 GCA_900557315.1 uncultured Butyricicoccus sp.
ACGGGCCGCCCTCGACAAAGCCCACGGCGGCGTTGTTGATCGCCTGCATGGCCGTCATCAGCGCGCCGTTTTTGGCAAGCAATATGCCGCATTGCCCGTCCAGAAAATTATTTAAGTTTTCAATCCGATCTGCGGCTTCTCTTATCAACCGGCACCCATTGATGCCGCAGTTATGCTCATAGCCGCAGCCTAAGCAGGCAATACTGCCGGTCTGGATTTTCAGCGATCGTAATTTAGATATCAGATCTTTGGTTGACATATTCATTTCATCTTCACTCCCATCAGCTTCCGCCATTTTCGATCTGCCGCTCTCGCCTCCGCTAAGGCGGCGTCTGCCTCCTCCAGCACAGCCATCGGGACAGCCGTGATCGGCTTGCCCTCATAGGCCCGTAGTATCTCGATATACCGGTTGGTTGCAGCGCGCTGGATTTCTAACTGCTGATGCGCTTTGCCAGTCTGCTCCCGCTCTTTGTAATATTCCAAGTCGCGCAAGGCGGTACGCAGCTCTCGATCGGATAGATTGAGCTGGCACATGCGCTTGATAACCCATATCAGGTCGGCCTTTGTGCAGTCGGTCAGCTTCATTCGCCGCTCTCACTTCCTGTCGGTGCCAGCTCCGCCGACCACCATCGCACATCCGGTGTGACCAGACCATCCTCCGGCAGCTCCGGGAGATACCAGCCGCCCTTGCGAAAAATGTATGCAGCGTAGTTGTCCCGGTTGTATTTGCTATGGCTGAGTGTCAGCACCGTCTGCCCCTCGTCCGGCTTTTCCGCCGGATACGGGTGCCAGACCTTATTCACCGTGATACGCTCCTTCGGCAGGAAACCGCACCGGAGGTTGCAATCCTCATTGCATTGCGAGCAGCAGGAATACGGCTTGTCGCAATAGTGCGCCGCGCCACAATGGCCGCTCGGACTAAAACCGGTACAGCAGGCATGATTCAGCGGCGATTCGCTTACCGCCTTCTGCATACCGTCAGCAAACTCCTGCACGGCCTGTTCCTCGGGCGTAGGTTCCGGCTCCTCGCCGGGTACGATCTTTCCTTCCCGCACCATATCGCGCAGTCGGCTCGCGATCTGCGACCAGGACAGCACCGCACGGAACGGCTTGCTGATACGGATTTCTTTGCCGTCGATATCATATTGAGCATCATCGCCCCAGTGCCCGGAACTGCCCCAAAAGTGCAGCGCCTGCTTTACCGGGTGTACCAGCATAATAGCTGGATCATTGTTGTCGTGCAGCACACGGTACAGCTCGGCATCATGGCCGCGCACGATATGCTCCAACAGGAACGCATCCAGCGCCGCATCATCCACCGGCGGGTTCTCCCGCACCTTTTTCACATCCTGTGCGCGGAACGCTTCGCCGCGCGCCAGCCGCTGCTCGAACTCCGTCTGCACCGTCTTCGGGCTGCTTGCCAGCTCATAGGCGATCGACTCGTTGATTTTCTCCTGCCGCAGCCCTTCCATCAGCTCCGGCGACAGGTGCTTGTAAATGTACGTCATGCGGTGGACGGCAGACGCGCTTTCGCCCGACTTTTCCGCGAGGTGGTCGCGCAGGCGGCCGGGCAGCTCCGTGCCGTTCTCCTTCATCCGGCGCAGCGCCTCCTCCAGCCGCACCACGGCAAGCATTTTCTCGTAGTAGGTCAACTCGCGTGCGGTCAGATTGGACTGGATCAGCGCGACCTCCTCGCTGTCCGCATCCGCATAGGCCTTGACAAAGCACGGCGCGCTGGTCTTTCCGATCTGCTCCAATGCCTTGCGGCGGCGGTGTCCGGCGACAATGCGGTAATAGCCATTCCCCGCCTCGCACACGGTCAGCGGATTCTCCAGCCCGCGCATTTCGATGTCGTCCGCCAGCTCCTGCACATCCTCGACCTTGAAAAAGTTCCCCTCATTGTCGAGCAGCTTGTCCAGCGGGATCTCGACGATCTGCATGGCGGGCGTGTTCAAGTTGGACACAGATGCGCCTAAAATCTCAGCAACAGCAAGCCTTTTCGCCATCGAGCACACCTCCTAAGTATTCGCGCACCCACGCGCGGTAGTCCCGCGCCGCGCCCGAGGTCGGCGACCACTCGCAAACCGGCTCATGCGCCATCACTGCGCGCCCCATCGGCTTCGACCAGCGTATCTGCTTGTCGAACACCGGCACCGGGCTGTGCTCCCGCAGCCAGCGGATCACCTCGTCCACCATCTCATCGCGGTAGGTCATCGTGCACAGGATGCCCGCGATCCGCACCGCGGGGTTTGTCCGGCGCACGCCGTCGATCTGCTGGATCAGCTCGGCCATGCCGTCGATCTCAAACTGCCCCGGCATGAGTGGGATCACGATGTCCGTGCTCGCCGCGATCGCGCTGATAGACGCGATCGAAAACGCAGGCGGGCAGTCGATGACAATGTAATCATAGGCGTCATCCTCGATCACCGCGTCGCGCAGGTCGGTGAGCGCCCGCAATGCGCGGTCGCGCGGCAGGCCACCGTGCACGTCCTCCGGCAGCTGGCCGTCCAGCTCGAGCGCCGCAAGAGACATGTCCGCTGGAATCACGTCCAACCCGCGGTAGATCGTCGGCTGGACAAGGTCTGTGTAGCACATCACCGTGCCCTCAAACAGGTCGGCGAGGCTCCCCGGCTCGGCAGGGATGCGGTAAAACTTGGAGCTGTTGCCCTGATGGTCCGCGTCGATCAGCAGCACACGCTGCGCGTACTCGGTCGCGAGGATCGCCGCGAGGTTGACGGCGGTCACGGTCTTGCCGACGCCGCCCTTCAGGTTGACGATGGAAATTGTTCTCATTGCGTCATCCCTCTTTCTGTTGATTC
>USSI01000253.1 GCA_900557315.1 uncultured Butyricicoccus sp.
CTGACCGGCGATAATATCTACAAGGTCCTGATCTACTTCGATCAACTCTATGGAAAGATGAACGACAGAGAGAAACGGCAGTTGATTGAGGAACTGATCTCTGAAATTCAGATTTACCCGGAGCGTCAGCCCAATGGGCAGTGGCTGAAATCTATCAAGTTTCGGCTGCCTATCATAGAGGAAGATATGAATATCAGTTTGGACAATGAACAGCAAGTTGAAAGCATCGCCCTGCTCGCGCGGCCGGTCTGGTAAAGTGCAGGAAATGAAAAAGGACATCGCACAGGCGATGTCCTTTTTTGCGTCCGGCGCAGATTACAGCAGCGCCAGAATGTTTGCCTTGGGCATTGCGCCGACCGCCTTGTTGGCGATCTGGCCGTTTTTCATCACGACCAGCGTCGGGATGCTCATGACGCCGAACTGCTGGGCCAGCTCGCCCTGCTCGTCCACGTTGATCTTGCCGACCTTGATGTCCGTGCGCTCTTCCGCGATCTCGTCTACAATGGGAGAAACCATGCGGCACGGGCCGCACCAGCTTGCCCAGAAGTCCAGCAGGACCGGCTTGTCCGACTGCATGACCTCATTCTGGAAATTGTCTTTGGTGATGGTTAAAACTGCCATGTTTATTCGCTCCTTTATCTTTATTGTTATTGTTTCACAAGCTCAAAATAAAATGCATATTGCTGCATGATGCCCGCAAAGCCCTTGTACCGCTTCATCGGGAAGCCTTTGGGGTAGTGCTTGTCCAGCATCTGCCGGATATGTGTATCAATGGGAAATGCGTCAATGTGATGCAGCGCGAACAGGCAGATGCACTCGGCCACTTTGACGCCCACGCCGGTCAGCCGCATGAGCTCGGCTTTGGCGTGCGCATAGTCCATGCGCCGCACCGCGTCCAGATCGACTTCACCCGTGGCCACCTGCCGCGCGGCTGCAAGAATGTATTTCGCGCGGTAGCCGAGCCGGACGGGCGCAAGGTCATCTGCTGTGCAGGCGGCGAGGCGCTCCGCGGTGGGGAAGGCATTGTATACCTGTTCACTCCTATTATAACAGGTTTCGCCAAAAAGCAAACATAAATTTTCGACACATTTTGTAATCCGGTTGATGTTATTCTGCTGCGAGATGATAAAGCAGACGATGGTCTCCCACAACTCCTGCCGCAGGATACGCAGGCCGCTGCCTGCGGCAACTGCGCTTTGCAGGTACCGGTCCCGCTTGGCGACCGCATTTTTATAGCGTCCGTAGTCCGCGTCCAGGTCGAAATAGGGCCGCCATACGGCTTCGAACTCGTCTTCCGGGCAGTCGAACCACACCGTCTGCCCTTGTTGGCGGATTTCCACATAGCGCCCGCCTGCCACAAGCGCATACTGCTGCTCGCCCAGCGGGCGGAAACGAAAACACTGGCCCGAGCGCGCGATCTGGTCCAGATCGAAATCCGGGATACTGCGTTCTGTCATCGGCTCATGGCCTCGTGCTCGCGCACCAGTTCGTCATACAGCTGGTGGAAAATCCAGCCGATGTTGGTTTCGGTCACGATCGCTTTGTACGGCACGGAAACGCTGTTTTTCTTCATCTCCCGCAGCAATATCTCGAGCCGCTTGTCCGTAAAGCCGTCCAGCACGAGCATCGGCTCGGTCAGTGCGGGGGCTTCCGGATTTTCGCGTGCGTCGAATCCCTTGCGGCCGAGCAGGCAGCCGATGGTCTGTCCAACCGCGTCGGGCGCGACGTTTTTGATGCGCACACCCATGCACACCAGAATGGATTTGAGGGCGGCGGTTTGCGGCCCTCCGTTTGGGTCAAAATATAATACGGTTTCACGGGATACCGGCATAATGGATCCCCTCCTCTGTTATGTTTGTAGTATAGCACATGGTTTTATGTGCCACCGTGATTATATCACAGAATAGCGGATTTTAACAGCCGGGCGTCCCTTGACAAAGAAGACCGCATCAGTATAATATATGTTAGCGGCAACTAACTAATTAAAGGAGTATTCCAATGACATATTCTTTTTTCGCTCCCGTACGGGGGAGAAAGCGGGGTGATCCGCTGTGATGCAGGCACTAATCTGGGCGGCGGCGGGCACCGGATTTACCTTTTTGATGACCACGCTCGGTGCGGCGATGGTGTTTTTTCTGCGCCGCCGGTTGGGACAGACCCTGCAGCGCGTCTTCCTTGGGTTTGCGGCAGGGGTGATGATTGCAGCATCCGTATGGAGCCTGCTCATCCCCGCCATTGATGAGGCGGAGGCCGCAGGCGGCGTCGGCTGGGTACCCGCTGCGGGCGGGCTTACGCTCGGCATTTTGCTCATGCTTGCGCTGGACGGCCTGCTGCCCCATCTGCATTCCGGTGCGGCACAGGCAGAGGGCCTGCCGTCCTCATTCCGCCGCTCGACGCTGCTCGTGCTTGCGGTTACGCTGCATAACATCCCGGAGGGCATGGCGGTCGGCCTCACGTTTGCGCGCGCCGCCCAGCACAGCGGCGATACCGGCCTGATCGCTGCGGCGGGTGCGTTGGCGCTCGGTATCGGCATCCAGAACTTCCCCGAGGGGGCGGCGGTCGCACTCCCGCTCCGGCAGGAGGGGCTGTCCTGTAGGCGCGCGTTTGCTTACGGTGCCCTTTCAGGGATGGTAGAGCCGATATTCGGCGTACTGGTCGTGCTGGCGGCAGGGCAGCTGGAACCGTTTATGCCGTGGCTGCTGTCAGCGGCCGCAGGCGCTATGCTGTATGTTGTAGTGGAGGAGCTGATCCCGGAAGCCCATCTTGGCGAGCATTCCCATCCGGGCACGCTTGGCGTAATGGCGGGATTTCTTGT
>USSI01000254.1 GCA_900557315.1 uncultured Butyricicoccus sp.
GCTTCAAATGACTCATATTTTTCCTTCCGCGTGTCTCGTCACATGGCACGAGATATTGACCACACACGGCAGGCCCGCGATATGCGTGCCGAACGGCTCGATTGCGCACGAAAGCGCAGTCACTGTGCCGCCAAGGCCCTGCGGCCCCACGCCCGAGGCGTTGACCTTATCAAGGATCGCCTGCTCCATCTCCGCGTACAGCGGGTCGGCATTGTGCTCGCCCACCGGGCGCAGCAGCGCACGCTTGGCAAGGAAAGCTGCCTTGTCGCTCGTGCCGCCAAGGCCTACGCCGATCACGATCGGCGGGCAGGGGTTGGAGCCTGCATTCACACACGCGTCCGCGATGAAGTCCACGATCTGCTCCTTTGTCGCAGCCGGGGTGAACATCTTCATGGCGCTCATGTTCTCCGAGCCGAAGCCCTTGGGCGCAACCGTGATCTTGATCTCATCCCCCGGTACGATCGAGGTATACAGCACGCAGGGCGTGTTGTCGTTTGTGTTTTCGCGGCGCAGCGGGTCGCCCACCACGGACAGACGCAGATAACCGTCGATATAGCCGCGGCGCACGCCCTCGGTCACCGCGTCCTCGAACGCGCCGCCGGTCAGATGCACGTCCTGTCCGACCTCAGCGAACACGATCGCCATGCCGGTGTCCTGGCAGACCGGCACGTCATTTTCCCGTGCCAGATCGCAGTTGGCGATCATCTCGCCGAAGATCTCCTTGCCGAGCGGCGACTGCTCGGCCTCACGCCCGTCCACGAACGCCTGCCGCAGGTCGGCGGGCAGGTAATAGTTTGCGTCGATGCACAGCTGACGCACCAGTTTGGTCACTTCCGAAACGTCGATTGTCCTCATCTTGTCCTCCTGTATTCCAGTGCGCCGTTTACGAATACGGCCTGCACCTGATTTGCGATATCCAGCGGATCGCCGCTCCACAGCACACAGTCCGCGTCCAGACCAGTGCGCAGGCTGCCGATGCGGTTTTCCATCCCTGCAATCCGCGCCGGGACCGAGGTGACCGCGCGCAGCGCATCGGTCTTGTCCATGCCCGCGCGCACGGCAAGCATAAGCGCCATGGGCAGCAGCCGAAGCGGAATCTCCGGATGATCGACCGTGATCGCGGTCGGGATTCCCGCTTTGCACAGCAGGCCGGGCGCCTCATCGGTCAGATGGCGCAGTTCGGGCTTGGAGCGGT
Source organism: uncultured Butyricicoccus sp. (assembly GCA_900557315.1). Lineage (GTDB taxonomy): Bacteria > Bacillota > Clostridia > Oscillospirales > Butyricicoccaceae > Agathobaculum. Next base: position 1,196 of record USSI01000254.1, read on the forward strand.
CGGTCATATAGGGGCCGCACACCACCGGCACCTGCTCCTCCGCCAGCAGGTCGGCCACCAGATGCGCCTCCGTGCCGTGGATGATAACCGGCCGCAGGCCGAACTCCTTGGCAATGCGCAGGGCGGTGAAAATATCGTCCGCGCGATGCGCATGGAAATGCGCCTCCGCCTTGCCCCAGAGCAGCGGCAGCAGCGCCTCGAGCTTGCTGTCATAATCCGGGTCGTCCTGATCCGGATCGTCCTCCGCCCGTGCCTTGCGCGAAAAATATTCCTTTGCCTTGTAGAGCTGCTCGCGGATGAGCGCCGCGGTCGCCATACGGGTGACCGGCGCCTCGTCCTTGTCATGGTAAACCGATTTCGGGTTTTCGCCAAGTGCGAACTTGATCGCGAGCGGCGCCTTTAGCACCATATCGTCCACGCGCCGCCCGGCGGTCTTGAGCAGGGCAATCTGCCCGCCGATCGGGTTGGCGCTGCCCGGGCTGACCGCAACCGTGGTTATCCCGGCTTCGCGCGCCTCCTGAAAGCCGCGGTCCATCGGGTTTACGCCGTCAATCACGCGCAGGTGCGGTGTGACCGGGTCGGTATCCTCGTTGCCGTCCGCACCCTCAAAGCCAAGACCATCCTCATACAGCCCGAGATGGGAGTGGATATCAATCAGGCCGGGGGTGAGCACGCCACCTTCCCCATCCAGCACGTCCGCGCAGGCAGGCGGCTCGCCCTCGCCCATCCCGGCGATTTTTCCGTCCTCAAACAGCACCCAGCCGGAAAAGCGGCGGTCCTGCCCGTCCATTGTCCAAACCTCGACATTTTTAATCAGTGTTTGTTTCATGAAAAACCTCATAAAAAACCATTGACTTATTTGGAAATATATGGTATATTTATCATGGCAGTTGGGAGAACTGCCATGCACCGTTCATATCTTTATCCCCACAATCCTACTTTTCGCGCTCTTTCGCAAGAAAGGGCGCACTTTTTTCATTTCGGCGAATTATGGGTATGAAAAGCACCGCAGGAACCGCACCGGCAGCAGGAGCTGCCCACGCGGCAACACGCCGGCGCAGCGCTCGGCTTCTTTAGCCGAAGCCGGCCCTCCACATAAAAACAAAACCGAGGTTTCCCTCGGTTTTGCTGTTTACCTGCGTCTGCGCGAACCGTTCTTGCGGTCGGTCGCATGGCGCACATCAGCCTGACGGCTTTCGCTGTCCGACATGAACGCCTTCAGCTTATCCTCAAAACTCATGGTGGCAGGATCGCGCGGCGCCTGCGGCGCACGGCTGCGCGATGCGCCGGAACGCTGCTGGAAGCGCGGCTGACGCGGCGCATAACCGCCTGCCCTCTCCTGACGCGGCTCCTGCGGCTGCGCCTTCTTGATAGAGAGGTTGATGCGGCCCTGCTGGTCAATGTTGATGATCTTGACCTTGACCTGCTGCCCCTCCTGCAGGAAGTCCTTGATATCGTTGACAAAGCTTGACGCAACCTCGGAAATGTGAACCATTCCCGACTTGCCTTCGGGCAGCGCGACGAACGCACCGAATTTGGTGATGCCCGTCACTTTGCCTTCTACGATCGTTCCCACT
>USSI01000255.1 GCA_900557315.1 uncultured Butyricicoccus sp.
GTCCATGCGGCTGTCAAAGCCCGCAGGGATGGGGGCGTCCTCGCGCGCTGCACGCGCTTTCAGCTTTTCGTCAAACGTCATGTCTCATTCCTCCTCCAACAGCGCGCGCAGACGGTTCCTTGCGCGGGACAGGCGGCTGCGCACCGTGCCCTCGCGCACGCCGAGCGCGCTTGCGATCTCGGCGGTCGTCATGTCCTCGTAGTAGTACAGCACGGTCGCAACACGGTAGTCCTCGGGCAGGCGGCAGACCGCATCCCACAGCGTAAAGTCGTGTTTGTCCTCCGCGCCGCCCGCAAGCGGCTCCAAATCATCCGTATAGGTCACGCGCGCGCCCTTGCGGCGGTGTTCGTATGCGCAGTTGACCGTGATCTTGATGAGCCAGCCTTTGAGCGCCCTTTCGTCACGTAGGCGGCCGAAGGCCTGCCACGCGTGTAAGGTGGCTTCGCTGACCGCGTCTTCGGCGTCCGCGTCGCTGTCCAGCAGCACGCGCGCCGCGCGGTACATGGCGTGTCGGTGCGCGGTGACCGCGGCAGCGAACCGCTCGCGCGCATCCTCCTGTATCCTGGTCAATATCATTTCCATCGTGTCACCTCGTCTCGTTGTCCGGACACTATAAGGATGCGCGGGGGAGGGGGAATGCTCCCGGAGGGGAAGGATTTTTTCGAGACGGTTTATCCGAACAGCTGGCCCGGCAGGCGGTGCTTTTCGCGCGGCGGGAAGGCCGCGTCGAACGCCTCCACGTCCGCGGGCGTGATGGAGAAGAACGCCTCGCTTTCGGTGAGCACGCCCGCGGGCAGGGTGTCCGCCGCAAGCGGCATCGCCATCAGATAGTCAGGGCTGTTCCCTTCCGCGTCCGTGATGCCGAAATCCCGGCCGCGGCGGAAGCCGAAGCGGGGGTAATAGTCCGGCACGCCGGTCAGCGCCGCGCCCGCAAAGCCCAGTTCCTTTGCTTGTTCCAGCGAGTGCCGCACGAGCGCCGCCCCCACGCCGCTGCGCTGGTAATCCGGCCGCACGGACAGCGGTGCGAGCACGATGATCGGGAAGCGCGTGCCGTCCGGCCGGACGATGGCCGCGCGGCTGTACAGGATGCTGCCGACGATCTCGTCCCCGTCGAGCGCGACAAAGTCCAGTTCTGGGATAAAATCCGGGTGGGTGCGCAGACGGTGCACGACCAGGTGCTCGTCCGCGCCGGGCTTGTAGACGTCCCAGAAGGCGTCGCGGGTGAGTTCTTCCACGGCGCGCCGGTCGCCGGGCTGCTCCAAACGGATGGTATAGGTTTTCATGGGTGGAATCCTCCTTGTTTTGTTTGTGAAGAATGGGTGGCCGCCTTGCGGATGAAAAAACGGGCATGGAAAACACCATGCCCGTGAAAAGCGCGCATCGTGTTCCGCAAGGCAATTCGGGGTACACAAACCCAAGCCCCCTTGCGGGCGCTTCCCGTCTGTGTACAAAAAACTGCACTTACAGAACCGACAAAAAGACACTTCCTTTGTTCCTTGAGATGGGTACAGTATACCGGGCAGGGCGGGAAAAGTCAAATAGAAAATACAGGGTTGACAACTGACGTCAGGTGTGGTAGTATCATTGTAGAACAGCATATTTGAATATTGCCTGCATATATGGTATACTGACACCATATATGGAGGTGGTGTTGTCATGGCATTTGACCCGCAGAAATATAAAGACGATTACAATGAAGCGAACTATGATCGCCTTACGGTGCGCGTGCCCAAGGGAAAACGGAAAATATTGCAGGAATATGCCGTACAGCACGGAACGAGTGTCAATGCGATGGTGATTCAGGCGCTGGAAACAAAGTTTGAGCTGGATTTATCAAAAGAGTAAATGAGAAGCGGGAAAACCGCTTTTCATTCCAATACAACTGACGTCAGTACAAAGGAGGGAAAAACACCATGACGGACTCCATGCGGGACAGCCTGACAGACCTGCAGGCCGATCTCAACAGCCTGCAGGGGGATGTGGTCTGGATGCGTGCGCTGGTCAAGCGGGCCAAAGGGGAGGTGCGCCTGCAAAACCTGCACCGCGCCAACCGCGCTTTGCAGGCCCACGCGGACAGCCTGCAGATGCAGGCGCAGGCGCTGGTCGATGCATACGAAGGCAAACACGCATAGCTGGATGCATACAGACGCAAAAAACCGCCCTTTTGGGCGGTTTTTCATTTAGATGGTATCCAGTATCAGCTTGCCGTCCGCCGCGCGCAGGTAGGCGCCGGTGAGCGGGCGCTCGCCCGTGACGATCGCGGTCGCAAGCGGGTTTTCGATCTCCTTTTCGATCAGGCGGCGCAGGTTGCGCGCGCCAAACTTGATCGAGAACGATTTCTCCGTGAGCCAGTCGAGCAGGCTGTCGTCCCACGTCAGGCGGATGCCCTTGTCGGACAGGGTGTCGCGCAGCTCATTCAGCATGATGGTCGAGATGCGGCGGAAGTCCGCCTCGGTCAGCTGGTTGAACGCGATGATCTCGTCGATGCGGTTGAGGAATTCGGGGCGCATGATGTCCTCGAGCGCCTTCATCGCGCGCTCCTTGCTCTGCTGGGACACCGTGCGGCCGAAGCCCGCAGGCGTGCCGCCGGTCGCGGAACCGGCGTTCGAGGTCATGACGATGACCGTGTTCTCAAAGCTGACCACACGGCCCTGCGCGTCGGTCAGTCGGCCGTCGTCCAGAATCTGCAGCAACGCGTTGAGCACATCCGGGTGCGCCTTTTCGATCTCGTCGAACAGCACGACCGAGTACGGGCGG
>USSI01000256.1 GCA_900557315.1 uncultured Butyricicoccus sp.
GCTATTGAATGCGCGGCACGCATTTTAACGCCGCACGGCGGCGGAATGCGGTATCGCGGGCTACGGCCTGCGGCGCGAAAGACTTTTTTGACAAACTGAGAACAGCGGTGCGCTTTGCGCACCGCTGTTCTTTCCGCAATCCCTGCCTGTCAGGGTCTTCAGCCTATATCTTAATACCAGTCATGCTTTTCGTCCCGGTTAAGCTGCGCGATCGTCTGCATCTCTGCTTCGGACAGCGCAAAATCGAAAACCGAAATGTTCTCGCGGATATGCGCCGGATTGCCCGAGCCGGGAATGACGATCACACCGTTCTGCAGGTTCCACCGCAGGATCACCTGCGCCGGGGACTTGCCGTGCGCTGCTGCGATCCGGCCAATCACCGGATCACCGAGCAGTGCGCCGGTATAGCCGCGCCCGCCCAGCGGGTACCAGGCCTGCACCGCAATGCCAAGCCCCTATATATGCCGCACCGCCGCGCTGTCCTGATAATAGGGGTGTATCTCATTCTGGATCAGCGCGGGTTTTACCGTGACTTTAGGCAGGAAAGCATCTGTTTCCTAATATAATAGCATGAAATACCGGCGGAGCGCACCTTGTCGTCACGGATTGCCTGCTCGATTGCACGGTAGGCTGTTACATCGTTAGACGCAGGATGGTGCAGCAGCATCATATCAACATAGCCAATGCCCAGCTTTTCCAACGCCTCGTCGATGGCCTTTGCGGCATGGGCATACTGGTTGGGATAGAGCTTGGTCATCACGAAAACCTCTTCGCGCGGCACGCCGGACTGCCGCACCCCTGCGCCGACCTCCTTCTCGTTGCCGTAAAAGGAAGCCGTGTCGATCAGGCGGTACCCGCTCTGCAGGGCGGTGCACACCGCATCCGTGCAGGTACTGCCGTGCAGGGCGTAGGTGCCCAGCCCCAACGCAGGCATGTGGTATCCGCTGTTCAGTGTAACGTCAGGCGCATATCCGCCGCGCCCACTTACCCGATCAATCCCATTCATGTTCTTCACCTCCGTCCGGCAGCACGCCGGATTCCGGCATTATCAAAAAACGTTCCAGCATATGATCCTCCTGTTGTGCAGCCGGGAGGCTTCTGCGATCCTATGTTCAGCGGTAGGACTTTTCAAATATCCCCGCGCATTCCTCGTCCGACAGCGGGCAGGGGTTGGCGAGGAACAGGCCGCCCATCGTTTCGCGGGCGTTGACTGCCAGCGTCATCGCTTCCTCCCTGGCAAAGCCGTAGTCGCTCATTTTCAGGTCCGCAACGCCGCAGGCCTCCTGCAGCTGCACCAGCGCCGTAAGGAAATCCTCCGGCTTGTCAGCATCCGGCAGGCCCATCGCACGGGCCATCTTGATGAACTGTGCGTCGCAGGCATGATGCCCGATAAAGAAGCGGGCGAACTCCACCGAGATCATGATGAGCCCTGCGCCGTGGGGCAGGCTCGGGTGATAGGCGCTCATGGCGTGCTCCATCGAATGCTGCGCCGTGGTGGAGGTCAGCTGCATGGTCATGCCGGCGATGGTGCTGCCGTAAGCCACATGCTCGCGCGCCTCCAGATCGTCCCCATCCTTTACGGCACGCGGGAGATACTTTGCAATGTTCTCAATGGCCGAGAGCGCCAGCGTCTCGCTGAGCAGGTTGACGCCCTTGGACATCATGACCTCCGTATTGTGGAACAGCGCGTCAAAGCCCTGATAGGCCGTGTATCTGGCGGGCACCGTGCGCATCAGCTCCGGATCGACGACCGACAGTACAGGCACCAGCTCGGGCGTGCCGCCAAAGCCAATCTTCTCATGGGTCTCCAGGTTGGAAATCACACCCCAGTTATTGATCTCCGAACCAGTGCCGGCAGTCAGGGTGATGCTGCTGCGCCGGCGGGCGGAGGAGATCGTCTCCATGACGGACAAGACCGAGGAGGAATTCCGCGCCATGAAGGGAAACCTGAGCGGCGACATCTACATCGGCGGCGGCGAAACCGATGCGATGAACCTGATTGCCGCTGTCTGCCGCGAAATCCAGCAGGAATACCCGGATATCCGTTACCACCTGTACAGCGGCAATGCGCAGGACGTCACCGAACGGCTGGACAAAGGGCTGCTGGATTTCGGGCTCTTGATCCAGCCCACGGATATCACGAGATACGACTACCTCAGCATCCCTGCAAGGGACACCTGGGGCGTGATCGTTCGCAGGGACAGCCCGCTGGCTGCCAAGCCGTATGCCGAGGTGCAGGACCTTGTCGGGCCGCCGCTGATTTTCTCCCGCCAGGCGCTGGAGGAGCGGGCTGAGGGCAACGAGCTGGCCGAATGGTTCGGCCCGGCGTGGCGGGAGCTCAACATTGCGGCGACTTTCAACCTCTGCTATAATGCCGCCGTGATGGCGAAGCAGGGTGTTGGATATGTGGTAAGCCTGGACAAGCTGGTGGACACCTCTGCAGCCAGCCCGCTCTGCTTTCTCCCGTTCCGGCCGCAGCTGGAATCCAGCCTGGACCTGGTGTGGAAAAAGTATCAGGTGTTTTCCGCGGCGGCGGAGCTGTTCCTGAACCGTCTGCGGGTACATTTTTCTTCAGACAGCAGCGCATCCACTGTCTGAGGCATGGCTGGATAGAAAACCGGCGCAGGCAGTAGCCTGCGCCGGTTCCGTGATAAGGATATATTGGCGGCTTTACACAAAGCAATGGGAAATATCCCTATAATTGGAGGCCGAATATGCACTCAGATAAGTTGCAGGGGGTTACATG
>USSI01000257.1 GCA_900557315.1 uncultured Butyricicoccus sp.
TAACACAATTTTTTCTGCCATTTTTGTAAAATCTCCTACAATATATAAAGGGAACTCGTTTTCGCGCCTTGGCGCGCTTCAAAAAGAAAATGAGCGCTCTGCGCTCATTTATAGGGGGCTTGCACGCATGAAAATGCCGTATGACGGCAGATAAGGACAGCCGCCTGCGGGCGCAAGCCCCCTATAGAAAAAGTTTTACTGCGACGAAGTCCAGGTTTCCAGATTGGCAAACGCATTATACGGCGTGGGCGTATAATTGTCGATCAGGCCCTTGCGGAGAATCATCTGCCCGCATTCAAACGCGATGGGGACGATGGGCATCTCGGACAGGAAGGTCTGATAGAAGCCCGAGACATTCTCGCCGCTGCGCGAAGCCGCGATGGCGGAGGACATCGCTTCGCTCGAATAGCCGCCGAAGTTCAGGCTGCCGCCCGCAGAGAGCAGCGGACGCGGGTCGAAATCCGCGGTCAGCTGGGTTTCACCGTAATATACGTCAAAATCACCCGACTGGAGCATGGAAAGATAGGTGTCGTAGGGCTGTGCGTCCACGGTCACGCTCACGCCGTCGAGCGCGTTCCAGCTGGCCGCGATCTGCTCGGCCGCCGCGGTTTTGAATGCGTTGTCCGAGTTGACCAGCAGGCGGATGGACAGCGAGACCCCGCCGGCGCCCGCATCCGTGCCGTCGGTTTCACCGTCCGACGAGGGGTCGTATTCGATATATTCGCCGGTCTCCTCGTCATAGTAGCCGGTATCTTCCCCGCCGTCCGCTTCCGGGTCGGACTGCGTGTCATCCGTGCTGCCGTCTGTGCTGCCGTCCGCATTCTCGCCCAGCAGTGCCTCGCGCATCAGCTGTGCAGCCCCGTTCGGGTCGGCGGACGTGTTGAGCGACAGGCTGGCGTCCGACGGCTGCGGGTTGACCGGCAGCACCGCAGGGACGGCAAAGGTCTGCAGCTGGGTGGCGCACAGGCTCTGGCGGTCGAGCGCCGCGCTCAGCGCCCGGCGCACACCGGCATTGGCCAGATCGGGATCGTTGTAATTAAAGCCCAGATAGTGCAGCGACGCGCTCGCGGTCTGGATGGTGTCCACCGAGCCGCCGACGTTGGGCGGGTCGGGGTCGATGCGCGGCTCGCGCATGAGCGAGACGTCACCCGTCTGGAAGCTGCTCATCGCCGCGTCCGCGCGCGTCATGCTGACCAGCGTAATGCGCCGGATCGAGCCTAAAAAGCCGTCATGCCAGGTTTCATTGGCCTGGAGGATCCACTGGTTGCCTTCTTCGACCGGGCGGAACGGGCCGGTGCCGTCCGCAAACTCGCCGCTGTCAGCCGAGCCTTCCCGGTAGATCGGGATATCCAGCAGGCGCGGGAAGTTGACGTTGGGCGAGGTGAGCACAATGCGCACTTCGAGGTCGGACACCGCCTCGATCGAGGAAACCTCGGTCAGCCGGTTGTGGAAGGGCGAGGATTCGTTGAACTGCGCGGCCTGCAGGCTGGCGACCACGTCGTCCGCGGTCAGCGGCTCGCCGGACCAGAAGGTCACGTCCCCGCGCAGGGTAAAGGTGAAGGTTGTGCCGTCGCCGGTGTAGCTTTCGCACAGCACGCCTTCCGCGGTGAAGTTGTTCGTCACCTCGAACAGCCCTTCATACAGCGCCTCGCACAGCACGCGGTTGATGCTGGTGTTGTCCAGCACCGGGTTGAGTGTGCCGTTCTGGTACCAGGCGAGGCCGAAATAAGCGTCCGACACCGCGACATTGTCCACCGGCTCCTGCTCGCCGTCCCCGCTGTCCATCAGGCCGCAGGCGCTGGACAGCAGGCAGAGCGCCGCCAGGGACGCCGCCAGCACACGTTTTTTCCAGTTCATCATCAGCGACTCCTTTTCGGTCACAGGCAGATCATGCCGCCCTGCACGCCGCGCATGCCGTTTGTTTTGCGGTGCGACCAGAATTCGTCGCTGTGGCACATGGTGCAGATGCCGCTGTCGATCACGTTTTCCGGCGAAAGGCCGGCGTCCCGGAGCAGCTTGACGCCGATGCCCTGCAGGTCCACATGGAATTTGACGCCTTTTTCCTGTATATAAGGATGCACGAGCGCGCCGAGCTGCTTTTCCATCGCCTCGGGCACGTCCGCGTCGGTCTCAAAGCACTCCTGCCGGATGGAAGGCCCGAGTACCGCGCGCAGGCTTTCGCGCCTTGTGCCCAGCTTTTCCGCCATCACGTCCACGGTTTTGGACAGGATGCCGCCCGCCATGCCGCGCCAGCCCGCGTGGCATACGCCCGCGGTGTGCGTTTCCGGGTCGTACAGCAGCGTGACCACGCAGTCGGCATAAAAGCCGATAAGCGGGGTGTCCGGCAGGGCGGTCACGATCGCGTCCGACTGCCAGGCCATCGGCCGGTGCAGCCCCATGCCCGCCTCGGCTTCGGTCACGACCGAGACCTCGGTCTCGTGGATCTGCTTTGTGAGCGTGAAGCGTTTTTCGTCCACGCCGACCGCCTGGGCCAGGCGGCGGTAGTTCTCGCGCACGTTTTCCTCCGTGTCGCCGCGGTTGAAGCCGAGGTTCAGGCTTTCGCAGTGGCCGGTGCTCACGCCGCCGGATTTGGTGGTAAAGGCGTGGCGCACGGGCAGGCGGCGGCAGGTATAGTAAACAAACGGGCCGCGCTGGATGCGGCACATGGATTGATGCATGCTTATGACCATACCTTTCCGCTGCGCTCCAAGGCACCAAAGGGAATGAAACCGAA
>USSI01000258.1 GCA_900557315.1 uncultured Butyricicoccus sp.
CGTGCGCAGCCTGCAAACGATGCTGCAAGTCTTATCGAACGTTTTCCCCGCGCTTTTGAACGTCAACCCCGACGGAATTTACGGCGAAGCTACCCAAAAAGCCGTCCGCGCATTTCAGCGCTTTTCGGGTCTTCCCGAGACGGGGATCGCCGAGCAGGAAACCTGGAACTCGCTTGCAAGCTGCTATCTTCGCCACGCGCCGAGCGTCCTGCCGCCGGAGCCCTTGCGCATTGTTTTGCAGCCTGGGCAGGAAATCTCCCCCGGCGAACAGAATCTGCACCTTTTTATCATACAGGCCATGATGGCCGCGCTCGCTGGGCGCTTCTCCAATGCCAATCCCCCGGAGGTCACGGGCGTTTTCGACGCGGCGACAAAGAAAGCCGTTCTGGAGCTGCAGGCGCTCTTCGGCCACGCGCAGACCGGCGTGATCGACCGCACGGGCAAGCTGGTCATCCCGTACACGGATTCCCCGGTATCGGTGGAGTTTTCGGACGATATGGTGGCCTACCGCTATGCCGACCACAGCGTGTATTACACGCTGGAAGGAAAAGAGGTAGGCTCGTATGCGGGGGCGGTCGGGTTCTTTGAGGACGGCATCCTGCTCTGCCAAAGCCCGGCGTCCGGCCTGTATTCCTATGTCCGGGAGGACGGCACCCCGGCCTTTGCGGGCGAATTCAGTGAAGCAGGCCCGTTTTCGGGCGGGCATGCGCTGGTCCGCACCGCAGACGGCACCTATCTTGCCATTGATACCGCGGGACAGACCCTGTACACGCTGGCAAGCGGCATCACGCCCTCTTACATGACCATTTTCGGCGAGGATACCATCGTGCTTTCGGACGGCGCCAACCAGGCGCTGTACTCGCTTTCCCAGAGCACGTTCCTGACCGGATTCCTGTATAACAGCATCTCGGAATTACATGACGGCGTCGCCATGGTGCGGCAGGTCAACCGCTGGGGCCTGATGGACACCACCGGCCACCTGCTCACCGAACCGACTTACTACTACCTCTCCTACATGGGGGAGGGCCTGTATGCGGCCCGCAGTGAGGACGGCTCGGTGTCGGCTGTGGACGCAAACGGCAACATCGCTTACCGCACGCTGAGTTATGTCGGCGGGTTCAACGAACTGCGCTACGGCCTGTCCTGGCACGGTACGGCGGATGGACAGCTGATCTTCTTCAAAGCCAACGGCGGCTACTTTGCCAGCCTGGAAAACGCGGAAAACCCCACCCTGCTGAGTGAGAACGTGGTGCGCGTCACGCAGGACGGCAAGCTCCGATACATCAACCTGTCTACAAACAGCATCCTGTTCGAGCAGCCGACCTCGTTCGACCTGGGCTACGGCATCACCGCGAACACCGTGCACTATGAGAAGTTCATGGGCTATCAGGAGGACGGCACCGCACACGGCTGGGACGTGGATTTCCCCGAAATCAGCGGCCTGCCTGACGCGGATATCCAGAAAAACATCAACAACGCCATCCGCGACTTTTTCCTTGCCGGGCCGTCGATTTCAGCGGAATATGAGGCGCTGGAGGGCGGCTACGGCGCGTCGATCGAAGGCTCGGTGCTCGTGGTATGGGCGGGCTGCATCAGCGGGCGGGGCGCCGGCTCGTCGGTCTGGAACAACAACCTGGCCTTTGACCTGCGCACCGGCGAGCAGTACGAGATCGGAGACCTGCTGGCGGGCGGCTATATGAATACCGTGCAGCAGCTGCTGCCTGACGACCACCCCATCTATCTGTACAGCTTCCCGCGCATGAGCGAGCAGGGTGTGACCTGGTATTATAATGAATATGAGAGCGAGACCCGCCGCGCATATACCGAAAGCTACCTGCTGACCTTTGAGCAGCTGGCAAGCGTGCTGGATGAGAGCAGCAGCTGCTATCAGGCGCTGACAACGCCCTATGAGCGCCCGGGCGCGGACAGCCTGTCCGCCTTCAGCGACGTGGACGCATCCCATTGGGCGGCTTCGTTTATCCGTACGGTTGTGGATGATGAGCTGATGCAGGGCGCGGACGGCAAATTCCGGCCGGATGAAACCATCACCGCCGCCGAGGTGTGCGCGACCATCGCGCGCAGCCTGGGCCTTGCGGACGCGGAAACCGTGATGGAGGGGCTGGATCCCGGCGCGTGGTACGCCGGCGAGGTGAGCGCGGTTGCGGCGGCCGGGCTGCTGGACGGCCTGGACGAAGGCTTTGATCCGGAATCCGCCATCACCCGCGCGGACACCATGCAGATTTTCGCCAACCTGCTCGTGCAGCAGGGGCATACCCTGCCGGATGCGGAAACAATCGGGCAGACGCTGTCCGGGCTGACGGATGCGGCGGATATCCCGGAAGACCGCCGTGCCGCGCTTGCGCTGTGCATGCAGCAGGGCCTGATCGAGGGCTATGCGGACGGCACGATGCATCCGGAAAACACCATCACCCGCGGCGAATATGCCAAACTGCTCACGCTGATTGCCCCGGAGCAGTAAGGTATCAACAGAACAGAGCGCCCGCTGCTCAGGCAGCGGGCGCTTTTTTATGCCGAAAAGTTACAGGAAAATCTGTTTGTATACCACCGCGCCGTTTTTCACGGTCGCCATGGGGACGAACAGCCGGTGCAGGGTCATGCTGCCGCCGTACAGGTCGTCCAGCGTACGCTCCCGGTCGATCAGGCGCAGGACCGCGATATCCGCGGGCTGTCCGATGCGCAGCGACCCGGCCTGCTTTTCCA
>USSI01000259.1 GCA_900557315.1 uncultured Butyricicoccus sp.
GATATAGTCTGCGGTGTTTTCAGCCGGGATGTTCCAGTTGTTGTCGTCTGCCCAGTAATCCGGGATCCAGTCCACGTCATGCACCACCTGCATCCGCAGCGCACCCGCGGGGCACGTGACGACGCAGCTGCCGCAGCCCATGCACTTGTCCTCCCGAATGCTGGCCGTACCGTTTTCCACATGAACGGCATCGAATACGCAGCGGTTCTCGCACAGGCCGCAGCGCGCGGATTTGACCGTGTGGAGGAAGGTAGCGAGCACATCCATGCCGACCAGCGAGGTCTGCGCCGGGCGGTTGTCCTTGGCGTGCAGCGCCGCGCCGTATGCGCCCATCAGGCCCGCAATCGCGGGGCGGGTCACATCGCGGCCGATCTCCTGCTCGAACGAGCGCAGGATCGCGTCATTGAGGAAGGTGCCGCCCTGCACGACGATGTGCTGGCCGAGGTCGTCCGGCGAGTGGGCGCGGATAACCTTATAGAGCGCGTTTTTGACGACCGAGACCGACAGGCCGGCCGAGATCGCGTCGATACCCGCGCCGTCCTTCTGCGCCTGCTTGACCGAAGAATTCATGAACACCGTGCAGCGCGAGCCGAGGTCGATCGGATGCTTCGCGAACAGGCCGAGCTTGCAGAATTCCTCGATCGAGTAGCCCATCGAGCGGGCAAAGGTCTCAATGAACGAGCCGCAGCCGGACGAGCACGCCTCGTTGAGCGAAATATTGTCAATGCACTTGTTGCGGATTTTGAAGCATTTGATGTCCTGTCCGCCGATGTCGATGATGAAGTCCACGTCCGGGCAGAAATGGCGCGCCGCGCGGAAGTGCGCGACCGTTTCGACCAGGCCGAAGTCCACGCCGAACGCGTGCTGGATGAGCGCCTCGCCGTAGCCTGTGACCGCGCTGGATACAATATGTACGCGGTCGCCGCACAGCTCGTAGAGCTTTGTCAGCTGCTCGCGGATGACGTCCGCCGGGTTGCCCTTGTTGGACTGGTAATGGTGGAACAGGATCTGGTGATCCTCGCCGATCAGCACGAGCTTGGTCGTGGTCGAGCCACAGTCGATGCCGAGGTAGGCGTCGCCCTCGTACATGGTGACGTTCTGCGTCATCACGTCGTGCACACCATGGCGGTGCTTGAATTCCTCGTACTGCTGCTCGCTTTCAAACAGCGGCGGCAGGTAGTTGGCGACAACCGGCGCGCCCGCCGCGTGCTCGAGCGCGTCGAGCAGCGAATCGACCGAATAGGTCTTCTGGGTATCCTTCGCGTATTCCGCCGCGCCCGCCGCGATTGCGTACGGCGCGAGGGCGGGGAAGTGGGCGTGCTGATCGTCCAGCTTCAGGGTCTCCTGGAAGCGCTTCTGCAGGCCCTTGAAGAAGAACAGCGGGCCGCCGAGGAAGAGCACGTCGCCCTTGATCTCGCGCCCCTGCGCGAGGCCGGCAACCGTCTGGTTGACAACCGCCTGGAAGATGGACGCGGCAACGTCCTCCTTGCGCGCGCCGTCGTTTAAAAGCGGCTGGATGTCCGACTTGGCAAACACGCCGCAGCGGGAAGCAATGGTATAAATCTGCTCCGCGTGCTGCGCAAGCTGATCCAGCTCGCCGGGGGTCACGTCGAGCAGGACGGCCATCTGGTCGATGAAAGCGCCCGTGCCGCCTGCGCAGGAGCCGTTCATGCGCTCCTCCAGCTGGCCGGACAGGAACACGATCTTTGCGTCCTCGCCGCCCAGTTCGATCACCACGTCTGCCTGCGGCACATGCACGCCGACCGCCTTGCGGGTAGCGAATACCTCCTGCACGAAGTCGATGTCCGCCGCCTTGGCAACGCCGAGGCCTGCCGAGCCGGTGATCGCGCAGCGGATCGCCGCATCCGGGCCGATCATTTCACGCGCATTCTGCACCAGTTCGACCGCTTTTTCGCGCACCTTGGAGAAGTGGCGTTCGTAGTGTTTGTGGATGATCTCTCCATCGCGCACGACAACGATTTTAACCGTCGTCGAGCCGATGTCGATTCCTACGTTTACGTTCATATATCCTTAGTCTCTCCCATAAATGAAGCCGTGCGAGCAGCCCTTGCAAAGAAAGCCGCACAGACTGGCCGGCGGCAGGCTAAAACTCGCGTATTTTAATCTATAATAATTATAAACGTGCGCGGGAAAATGTCAATCCGCATACAATATCCTAATTTGCCGAATTTATCCCTTGACAAAAGACGCAATTTTATATAGAATATACCGCGTAAATTGTATATATGACCTTATCGAGAGCGGTGGAGGGAACGGCCCTGTGAAACCCGGCAACCTGCGCGCAACAGGCGCGTAAGGTGCCAAATCCGGCGTAGGAACACGAAAGATGAGGGGGCAAACGGTCATTTCGCTCCCGCATGGGAGCGTTTTTTATTGCGCCCTAACGTAATGCAGAAAGGAACAGAATAACAAATGGCACATCACTTTTTCACCTCGGAATCGGTCACCGAAGGGCATCCGGACAAGATATGCGACCAGATTTCGGATGCAATCCTTAACGAAATCTTAACGCAGGACCCGTACGCGCGCGTCGCCTGTGAGACCACCTGCACGACCGGCATGGTGCAGGTCATGGGCGAGATTTCCACCACCTGCTATGTGGACATCCCGAAGATCGTGCGCGACACCGTCCGTGAGATCGGCTACGACCGCGCGAAGTACGGCTTTGACTGTGATACCTGCGGCGTTATCA
>USSI01000260.1 GCA_900557315.1 uncultured Butyricicoccus sp.
AATTTGGAGCCGATGCACTGCACCGCCTCCGCGCCGGTGGCCTCGCACAGCGCCTCGGACACCGTGCGCGGGGTCAGCATGGCGCTCTCGAGCACCTTGCCCTTGACCAGCTCATGCGCTTCGAGCAGCTGGTCCAGCTGGCGCTCGACCGCGTCGGTCACCCCCTCCTTACCAATAATCAGCGTATCGGCGAGCGGATTTGCCAAAGCGCGCAGCTGTGCGCGCTGTTTGGTTGTCAGCATAAAATAACTTCTCCTTGTCGATTGATTTCGTGCGGCATTTCCCAGCTTACAGCCGCTTTTCCAGTTCCTCGCGCAGCTTCCGCAGCGCGCGTCCGCGGTGGGATATCCCGTTCTTGGCCTCAGGCGGCAGTTCGCCGAACGTACAGCCACAGGCGGGCACATAAAACAGCGGGTCGTAGCCAAATCCGCCTGCGCCGTGGCTCTCGCGGAGCAGTTCGCCCTCGCACTCGCCGCGCACGGTCAGCGCCTCGCCGTCCGGCAGGATGCAGGCGATCGCGCACACAAACCGGCACGCACGGTCGTCCTTGTCCGCCATGTTCTGTAATAATAACCTATTCCGATCCTGATCGGTTCCCTCGCAGTAGCGCGCAGAGTATATCCCCGGCGCGCCGCCCAGTGCGTCCACGCACAGGCCGCTGTCGTCCGCGATGGCGGGCAGGCCGGTGAAGGCCGCCGCGCTTTTTGCCTTGATGCGCGCGTTTTCCTCAAAGGTCGCGCCGTTTTCCTCGGGTTCAGGCGCGTTTTCGGGCAGCGGGAGGACCTCGATATCCAGCCCGCTCAAAATCGCCGCCATTTCCGCCATTTTCTTCTTGTTGTGGGAGGCGAGTACGAATTGCATTATAAACTCTCCCCCATCACCTTGCTCTGCGCCCTGCACAGGCGCGCACAGCCGCGTTTGCCAAGGCCGAGCAGTTTTTTCAGCTCGGCATCCGAGAACGGGCGGCCCTCGCCCGTGCCCTGCACCTCGATAAACTGGCCTGCCGAGGTCATAACGACGTTGCAGTCCACAATGGCATGGCTGTCCTCGGCATAGTTCAGGTCGAGGACAGCCTCGTCCTCAAAAATGCCGACCGACACCGCCGCCACCTGCGGCATTTTCTCGATCACGCCCTCGTCGACCAGCTTTCTGCACGCGAGATAGAGCGCCGCATAGCCGCCCGTGATGGACGCGCAGCGCGTGCCGCCGTCCGCCTGGATCACGTCGCAGTCAATCGTGATCTGGCGCTCGCCGAGCGCTGCGCGGTCAACCACCGCGCGCAAGGAGCGCCCGATCAGCCGCTGGATTTCGCTCGAGCGGCCGTCCAGCTTGAGGCTCTTAATGTCGCGCTTTTTGCGCGTATTTGTGGCGCGCGGCAGCATGGCGTATTCCGCCGTCACCCAGCCGAGGCCCTTGCCCTCGAGGAAGGGCGGCACCTTATCCTCAACGGACGCAGTGCAGATTACCTTGGTGTTGCCCATCTCGACCAGCACCGAGCCTTCGGCGTACATGGTATAGTCTGTGGTAATTTTCACCGGGCGCATCGCGCCGGCAGTCCTTCCGTCCGGTCTCTGCATCATTCGTTTCCTCCTTCGGGCGGCAGCAGCGCTTCGAGGAACGAAGCGCGGTCAAAGTCAACCAGATCGTCAATACCCTCGCCCACGCCGACCAGTTTGACCGGCACGCCGAGGCCCGCCGAAATCGCGATGACGATGCCGCCCTTGGCGGTGCCGTCCAGCTTGGTCAGGATGATGCCGGTGAGATGCGCGGCTTTGTTGAATTCCTCCGCCTGATGCACGGCGTTCTGGCCGGTGGTCGCGTCCAATACGAGCAGGGTCTCGCGCGAGGCGTCCGGCAGTTCGCGGCTGATGACGCGGTCAATTTTGGCCAGCTCGTTCATCAGGTTGGCCTTGTTGTGCAGGCGGCCCGCGGTATCCACAATGATGATATCGCTGCCGCGCGCCTTCGCTGCGGAGATCGAGTCGAACACGACCGCCGCCGGGTCGGCGCCCTCGCCGTGGCGGACGATGTCCGCACCTGCACGCTTTGCCCAGATTTCCAGCTGGTCGGCCGCCGCCGCGCGGAACGTATCCGCCGCAGACAGCATGACCTTTTTGCCCTCGCTGACATAGCGGGCGGCCAGCTTGCCGATCGACGTGGTCTTGCCCACGCCGTTGACGCCGATCACCAGAATAACCGCGGGTTTGCCCGAAACATCCAGCGGCTGGTTATCCAGCATGTTATCGGTCAGCACCTCGCGGAGCAGCTCTCGCAGCTCGGGCGCGGTGGTAATTTTCTGTAACTTGGCACGCTTTTCCACCTCGGCGACGATTTTGGCGGAAGTCTCCGCGCCCACGTCGGACAGGATGAGCGCTTCCTCCAGTTCTTCGAGCAGGTCCTCGTCGATCTTGACGAACGCCGCGAACACGTTGTCCAGCGAGCGGTTTACCGCGTCGCTGGTTTTCTGTAAACCTTGTTTGATCTTATCAAATAATCCCATATTATCTCCTGATTCCCGCGCCGCAGCGCGTTATTTTCATCGGATCGCGTTCCCCAGCTGCTTCTCCGCCTCGGCGAGGTTGAGCATGAGCATCTTGGACACGCCCTGCTCCTGCATGGTCACGCCGTAGAGCATATCGGCCTCCTCCATCGTGCCGCGGCGGTGTGTGATGACAATAAACTGCGTCGAGTCGGTCAGGCGCCGGAT
>USSI01000261.1 GCA_900557315.1 uncultured Butyricicoccus sp.
GCTCAGCGCCAACAAGATCATCCGCCCGGCCTATAAGCCGCTGGCCAAAAACGCGCAGTATATCAATCTGGAGGACCGCTAACCGCCGCCCCCGGACGAAAACAACCGCATATAACAGCAGCGTGCCCCAAATGGGGCACGCTGTTTTGCTTCGTTCACGAACGGCGCGAAAGCCGGTTTTTATGCCACAACCCGGGCATGTCCGCATGCTCAGGCGCACGGAAGGGCAGATGGATGAGGAAACTCACCCCTGCCAGCACCACGAATGCGCACGCAAGGTAAACCCCGCGGCCAAACGCGTCGAAAATCCACTCCAGCGGCGTGTTTTCGGGCGCCGCGAACAGGAACATATAATTCTCGCCGAACACGCGGTCCACTATGCCGACCCCGAGCGCGACCACCAGGAAAAGGCACAGCACACGCGGGAAGCGGCGCGGGTCGGGCCGGTGCTGGCCGGTGCGGATGAGCGCCAGCGGCACAAAAACCAGCAGGCCGTGCAGCGCGAAGGTCTGCAGGGTCTGGAACGACCATAGCGGGTAATACCCCGCCACGCCCGCCGGGAACACCGTGCCGAAAATACCGCCCAGCAGCGACGAGGCATAGACGAAATCACGGAAACAGGTGAACTTGGTGAACACCGCCAGCGGGATGAACAGGCTCTGCAGGCCGCACAGGTGCAGCGGCAGCAGCTTGACCAGTTCGGTCGTGCCGGTGAAGTACATCCACAGCGAATGGCCCAGTTCGAGCGCAGGCTCGAGGATCGCGGCGCCGTATATCATGTACCGGGCCTGTGCCGGGGTGAGCCGGGGCAGGATATGCAGCCCCGCTGCAATGCACCCGGCAAGGAGGAGCAGCAGCATAATATGCTCCGCGCTGAAGAGCGAAAACGCCTGCGGGCTGGGTACGTCCGCACGTGCAAAAAAGGGCATAAAAAACACCTTTCCTGTTTATTTTCCTTTTTGCCGTATCAATGGACAAAATACAGCGTAGAGCAATGTAACACCCTTATGTGTATAATCTGTGTAGATTTGGAAACAGGGAAAGGCAAAACCGGGCTGCCCCGCGGGGCAGCCCGGTGCGTTATGCAGTTTGGGGCGGCTTACAGCGCAGCCTTCCACAGGCCGTGCAGGTTGCAGAATTCGTAAACCGCTTCGGCCTTTTCGCCCTCCGCCAGATGGAATACCGCCTCGGGCGCGCCGGTGTGATCGAGCACCGCACGGTGCACGCCCTTGTCGGTCACCAGCCAGATGAACGCGATGTGGTGCTCCTCGGTCATCGGATGGGCCACCTCGCCCACACAGGCGCGGATGACGTCGCCTTCCACCTTGACGGCCGGCACGTGCTTCTCCGCCGCGCCGTCAGTCTCGCCGGCCTTGAACAGCTTCATCGGCTCGCCGCAGCAGATGACCGGCACGCCGTGATCCTCGATCACCTCAACAATGTTGCCGCAGTGCATACATTTGTAAATCTTCAGTTCCATTGCAATATCCTCCTTTGTCCGCTTTGGTTTTCACAGATGATATGTTGCGTCCGGCGCTTGTATCCGCCGCACGCGCCTTCTATTATAAAAACCCGCGGCGCAAGCGGTGTGTCCGCACCCCGGCAAGCGAGAGCAGCCCGGTCTGTACCCGTGGGTTTTTATCCAAATTGATTACAGCCTTTGAGATATAGCCGCACGCCTGCAGTGGAACGGCCCGGCAGCTGGTTCAGTATCCCGTCTGCCCGTCCAGCACGTCGTCGTGCTCCACCCAGTCGCGCACGTGGATGACGTCGTATGTATCGTTATCCCGGCGGATAACAACCTGCTCGATGCCCGCGTTGATAATCATGCGCTTGCACATGGTGCAGGAGTTCGCGTCCGGCATGATCTCGCCGGTCGCCATATCCCGCCCAACCAGATAGAGCGTTGCGCCGAGCATCTGCTCGCGCGGGGCGGCGATGATCGCGTTAGCCTCCGCGTGCACCGAGCGGCAGAACTCGTACCGCTCGCCGCGCGGGATGCCCATCTTCTGGCGGATGCAGGTGCCGATATCAATGCAGTTGGCGCGGCCGCGCGGCGCGCCGGTGTAGCCGGTGGAGACGATCACGTCGTTTTTGACGATCACGGCGCCGAAATTCCGTCTGAGGCAGGTGCCGCGCTCGAGCGCGACCTGCGCCATATCAAGGTAGTAATTGACCTTATCCCGTCGATTCATGAAATAGCCTCCTGTCCAATCCGTCAGCCGGATAATTCGCCGTTTTTGAGGGTAAGCCGCCGGGCCGCGCGGGCCGCTGCGGCGCGGTCGTGCGTGATGAGGACAACCGTGTTGCCCGCCTGGTGCAGCCGGCCCAGCAGAGCGAGCACGTCGGCCGCCGCTTCGGGGTCCAGCCCGGCGGTCGGCTCGTCCGCGAGCACGACACCCGGCCGCGTGACCACGGCGCGGGCGATTGTCACGCGCTGCTGCTGCCCGCCGGACAGCTGCCCAGGCTTGTGCGAAAGCCGGTCGGACAGGCCGACCGCGGCCAGCATTTCCGCCGCGCGCTCCAGCCGTTCGGCGCGCGGCACGCCCTGCAGCAGGAGCGGCAGCGCCACGTTTTCCAGCGCGGTCATGCCCGGGATCAGCTGGAACCGCTGGAACACAAACCCGATCCGCTCGCTGCGCAGCTGCGCGAGCGCCTGCGGCGGCAGGTGGGAGACGTCCTCCCCCTCCAGCAGG
>USSI01000262.1 GCA_900557315.1 uncultured Butyricicoccus sp.
TGCCATCGTTCCATGTAAACAGCAAGGTGGTGTCGATCGGCTCGATCTCCGGCACGGGGATACCGAGCATGATGTTCTGCATCATAGAACCCATATAGCCATTCCCCGTCGCGTCCACCTGCGGATGGAACAGCACAGCAAGCCGCTCTCTTAAATGCTCCATCATAAAGGCCAGCCATACCCCCAACACCGGCATTACCA
Organism: uncultured Butyricicoccus sp.; assembly: GCA_900557315.1. Lineage (GTDB taxonomy): Bacteria > Bacillota > Clostridia > Oscillospirales > Butyricicoccaceae > Agathobaculum. The sequence continues at coordinate 202 of USSI01000262.1, forward strand.
GCAGGGGCGAGACAGAAAGCGCCATTTTACCCTTTGTCCGTCTGCCGAACACGCCGCGCCACACCGCCGCAAACAGCATCCCGCAGCACACCACGGTCAATACGACAAGCGCGGACATCACGGGCGCGAGATACGCAAAAAACCACATGCCGGTCATGGACAGCAGGCAGTTGCGGATGCCCAGCGTCCCCTTGCCGCGCTGGCTGTACAGCACGCCCGCAAACAGCACCGGGAAAAACCACACCCACCGCCGCAAAGGGAGATTCGCGCCAGATATGATCTGCTGGAGCGGCCCGAACGCCATCAGCAGGCCAACGGCAGCCCACAGCGCATACAGCAGCTTGCAGTGCCGCCCGAAGATGGTGTAATCCAGAAAATACCCGGCAAACAGGAAAACCACGCCATACAGGTAGATGCCCACCTGCGTCGCCGCCCGGATCGGCACCTGATTGGCCGGATGCATCCCCAGCAGGTACTGCACCACCTTGCCCACCGCCGCGACCGCCAGCACAATCCCCAGCATGACCCAGTCCGGCCGGGGCCGCCACGCGCGGTCAAGCCGCGTGCCGGTCTCGACGGCGTCGCCCATCTCGCGGGCGGTCGCCTCCGCGGCAGCGTCCTCGTCCATGCCCTCGTCCAGAAAGGCTTCATACTGGTCGCTTAAATGGTCGGCCAGCTCCTTTGCTGCGACCGGACGCGCCCGCTTCCAACGCATCTGCCCGGTCGCGCTGTTCAGCCAGCCGCGCAGCACGTCCGGCAGCGGCCGCGCCTGATGTTCCTCAGCCGCCTGGGCCAGCGCGTCCAGCTCGGCTGTAGCCTGCGCCCGCTCAGCCGCGTCGCGCTCGAGCAGGCGGATCAGATACCCCCGCACAGGTTCAGGCAAAGGCATGGCTCTCCCCTCCTCTCAGCACGCGCTCAACCGCGCCGGAAAACTCCCTCCATTCCTTGGTCTTTTCCGCAAGGCGGGTGCGCCCCTCGTCGGTCAGATGGTAATACTTACGCACACGCGCGCCGTCCGCCGCCCGCTCGTAAGACTGCACCAGCCCCTGATTCTCCAGCGTGTGCAGCAGCGGGTACAGCGTGCCCGCCTTGAGCGAGAAGGTGTCGTCCGACCGCTCGCGCAGGCGCTCGATCATCTGGTAACCGTACAGGTCGTCCTCCTCGAGCAGGCGCAGGATGAGCAGCCCCGTGCTCCCCGCCAGCAGGCTCTTGTCGATTGCCATGGTCTATCCCTCCTTATATCGGTGTTCGATATATGTATTATATATAGATAACCGATACATGTCAAGCTGTACAGAAAGATTTCCCGCAAATTGTCAAAATCACGCTTGACATCTTTCAACCACAGTTGTAATATTTAATCAAACCACACGTGTAGTTGAAACTGCAAGGAGGGATTCCCATGTCCGGCAAGAACACCCTGTCCGACGCGGAGCTGACCGTCATGAAGCTGCTCTGGCGCGCGGGCGAGCCTTTGCCGTCCGCCGAAATCGCCAAACGGCTCGAGCCGGAGACCGGCTGGTCGTTCTCGACCGTGTCCACCCTGCTCGGCCGCATGGCGGAAAAGCAGGCCATCGGCCACGAAAAGCGCGGCAAGGCCTACTATTACCGCCCGCTGATCGCGGAGGACGATTACAAAAAGGCCGAGACCCGCTCGTTCCTCGGCAAGCTGTTCGACGGCCGCGCGCGCGACCTGCTCGCCGCGCTCGTCGCGTGCGACGAGGTCACCGCGGACGATCTGGACGAAATCCGGGACAAGTTCGGCCTGAAGTAACGCGCAACTGGGGGGATTTTTATGACAAACGAGGTGCTCCGCACGCTGCTGATCCTGTCCGCGACGGGCGCGGCGCTGACCATTGCGGTTTACGCGCTGTCGCCGCTCGCGCGGCGGTTCCTTCCCGCACGGTGGCTGAAAAACGCGGCGACGCTCGTCCTGCTGGCGTATGCGCTGCCGGTGTGGCTGGCGCTGCCGCCGCTCTCCGCGCTGCTGCCGGAAAAAGCCGTGCCGCAGGCGCAGAATATGCCGCCCACAGTCACCGAAGCGCTGCAAACCGTGCAGGCCGAGCCGCTGCAGGAGGATACCGCCGCGCCGGAAGCCGTGCAGCAGCCCATCCCGGTCGTGTATAAGGAAGCGACGGCACAGCAGCGGCCGTTCCCATCCGGGCTGGTGCTCGCGGTGTGGGGCGCGGGCGCGGCAGTCATGCTGGGCCGCACGCTGGTTTCGTACGCCGTGTTCCGACGGCGGCTGAAAAAGCAGGGCGAGCCGGTCGCGGTGTGCGCGCTGCTCGAGGCGTGCCGCGCCGAGGCAGGGGTGCGGCGGCGGGTACGGCTGTCCCGCACGGCACTCGTGCGCGCGCCCGCGCTGGCGGGGCTTATGCGCCCCATCAAGGAGCCTGTGCTGGCCGCCTGGATGA
>USSI01000263.1 GCA_900557315.1 uncultured Butyricicoccus sp.
CGCCCCCGGGGTGGCATCCGTTCTGCTTGCCCTGTCCAAGCAGCCGGGCGGCACGGCAAAAGCGAGACTTACTTTTGCACGCGCCGCGCGCCCTGAAGGAAGGGGTGGTGATTCGCAAGAGGGGGCGAAGGGCCTCCTCTTGTGCGCAGTGTGGCCGCGCACACCCGCCGCAGCGGGCGTCCAGCGAGCAACCGCCGCATAGCGGCGGCTCTTAGCGGGTCGGAGGCCGCATTCCAGCCCGTGAAACGTGGGCACATACGTTACCCCTTTAGACGAACGCCTCCATCGGGCGCTTTCCCCCAGCCTCCAAAGAAAAAGAGGAGAACCTCCGGTTCTCCTCTTTTTATATCTTCCTGAAACGGCTTACAGTATGTAGACTTCAGTCGTCTCGTACACCTCATAGACCTTTTTGAGCGAGGCCATTTCGGTGCCTGCGATGCGGCTGCAGGCACGTGCCGTTGCAACCGCGAAGCGCGCCATTTCATCAAACTTCAGGCCGTTGTTCATCGAATTGGCGATCGCGCCGACCATTGCGTCGCCCGTGCCGACCGCGCCCTCGTCATAAATCTTGGGGTTGGTCTTGACATACAGCGCCTCCGGCTCGTCCTTGGACACCAGCACCGCGCCTTCCTGGCTCATGGAAACGCAGACAGCCTTCGCGCCCATATCCAGCATCTTGCGCGCGGATACCACAACCACCTCAGGGTCTGCGGAGGGCTTGTCTCCCACCGCGTCCGCCAGCTCGAAGATGTTCGGCTTGACGAAATCCGGCTCGCATTTCAGCGCCTCGAGCAGCAGGTCGCCGTACGCGTCGATAATCAGCTTGCAGCCATGCTTTTTGATGGTCTTGCACAGCTTGCGGTAGTTTTTCATCGGGAACTCGGGCGGTGTGGAACCGGCCAGGACGAAGATATTGCCCTCGTTGAGATAGCCCTCCATCCGGTCCAGCAGACGCAGGAAATCCGCGTCATCCAGCTTGTTGCCCGGCTCGTTGACCTCGGTATGCCCGCCCTGCGCATCAATGATCTGTGTGTTGACGCGCAGCTGGCCCGCAACATCGACAAAATCGTGATGGATATCCGCAGCCGTCAGCATATCCTTCATGATGCGGCCGTTCGTGCCCGCACAGAAGCCGAGCGCAACGCTGTTGCCGCCCAGCGCCTTGATCGCGCGCGAGACATTGATGCCCTTGCCGCCCGGCTCCAGATGGCTGGATGTCGCACGGTTGAGCTTACCGACCACCAGCGGATGCTCAATGCGCTGTGTACGGTCAAGCGCGGCATTGAGCGTTATCGTGATAATCATGGGACGCCCCTCCTGAAGTTTTTTTCTTTCCATTATATTTTACCGAATCGGGCGGGCAATGTAAATACGGTTTTCAAATATTAAATTAAAAAAGCTGCAGGGCTTCCTGCCTTAAAATCCCAGCCGGGCCAGGTCCTGCACCAGCCGGATATAAAACCCGCACACATCGAAGCCGTTCCCGTCCCTGCGGAACGCATCGACCAGCTGCTGGTGGGAAACCCCTTCCAGCACGCCGCGCCAGTGCCCCCACCGGGCGGAGGCCGGTGTTACCAGCCCGTCGCTCTCGCCGTGCGCGGGATAGAACAGGCCGCGCGTCAGCTGCATGGCGGTATCCGTGCCCGCCTTTCCCAGCCGCGCGCCCCAGCTCTGGTAAAAGACGCAGTTTGCGTCCGGGTTATCCCGGTTGAACTGCTCGAGAAAGGCCGGCGTCAACTGCTCGCCCGCGCGCAGGGAATCCGGCTGCCTGTCCCCGTGCTTTGCCCAGTATGCGTCGTTGCCGCGCGCCCATACCGCCACGCCCGGCCGGGCGTACAGCAGCAGCTCGGCCACGCGCGAGCCGCGGCTCGGCGTGGCCAGCATGGAGAGCGAGGCCACACGGCGGCCATACCCCATGCTGGAGATCAGATAGCGCGCCTCCAGCCCGCCTTTGGAATGCGCGATGATGTTGACCCGCGCGCTCCCCGTCTCGCGCATCGCACGGCGCACCGTGCGCGCCAGCTGCGCCGCGCCGGTTTCGATACTGCCCCAGGCATCCTGGCCGCCGAGGTATACCACAGCGCCCTGCGCCCGCAGTGCGTCTGGGATGCGTCCCCAGGGCACATACAGGCCGCCCCCGTCGGTCACACCCAGTCCGTGCGCCAGGATGATCGGGTACTTCGTCCTGCAATCCTTCATATCACTTGTGGTATTTGCCGCCCGCGGCAATGTTCAGCGCGCGGTACAGCTGCTCGAGCACCATCACGCGCGCAAGATGGTGCGGGAAGGTCATGGGCGACATGGACAGGCGCAGCGCCGCGCGCTGCTTGATGCGCTCTGCCATGCCGCACGAGCCGCCGATCAGCAGGCAGACAAACGCGGCAAAGGCCAGACTGGCGCCGACAATTTTCATCACCATCCGGGCGGTCTTGCTCATGGTACACTCCTCCTAAGTTGATATGGATAGGGATATCATACACCATTCCGCGAGATTTTACAACTATTTTTCTTGGACTCCATAGGGGGTGAACTCCACCCGCTCCAGCCCCTGACTCTCCACCACCCCGGGTTCCTGGGAATTTTTCATCAGGTAGCGAATTTCACACACATTCCG
>USSI01000264.1 GCA_900557315.1 uncultured Butyricicoccus sp.
CGGCCTGCCCATGGGCGGCGGCAAGGGCGGCTCCGACTTCGACCCCAAGGGCAAGTCTGACGCCGAGGTAATGCGTTTCTGCCAGTCCTTTATCACCGAGCTGTCCAAGCACATCGGCCAGTTCACCGACGTACCGGCGGGCGACATCGGCGTCGGCGGCCGTGAGATCGGCTTCATGTACGGCCAGTACAAGCGTCTGCGCAACGAGTTTACCGGCGTGCTCACCGGCAAGGGCCTGTCCTACGGCGGCTCGCTCGTGCGCACCGAGGCGACCGGCTACGGCCTGTGCTACTATATGAAGGAAATGCTCGCATACAAGGGCACCTCTTTCGAGGGCAAGACGGTTGCGATCTCCGGTTCCGGCAACGTTGCGATCTACGCCTGCCAGAAGGCGACCCAGCTTGGCGCCAAGGTTGTCACCATGTCCGACTCCAACGGCTTCATCTACGATCCCAACGGCATCAACCTCGATGTTGTCAAGGACATCAAGGAAGTCAAGCGCGGCCGCATCAAGGAGTACGCAGAGCGTGTTCCGGGCAGCACCTACACGGAGGGCCAGCGTCCGTGGAGCGTCAAGTGCGACATCGCGCTCCCCTGCGCAACCCAGAATGAGCTCGACGGCGACGACGCCAAGGCGCTGATCGCGAACGGCTGCAAGTTCGTCGCTGAGGGCGCGAATATGCCGTCCACCCCGGAAGCGGTTGAGGCATTCAAGGCAAACGGCGTATTCTTCGGCCCGGCGAAGGCTGCCAACGCGGGCGGCGTTGCTACCTCCGGCCTCGAGATGAGCCAGAACTCGCTGCGCCTGTCCTGGACCTTCGAGGAAGTGGATCAGCGCCTGCATGACATCATGGTCAACATCTTCAAGACCTGCATCGAGTCCGCCAAGAAGTACGGCCACGACGACGACCTTGTTATGGGCGCGAACATCGGCGGCTTCGAGAAGATCGCGGACGCAATGCTGGCGCAGGGCGTTTGCTGATTTTCGATTGAAAGCGCAAAGCGCTTCCAATCGAACAACACCCTTGACAGGCTTCGCCTGTAAGGGCTATTGCAGAAAAAAGGGCTTCGGAATTTTGATTCCGAAGCCTTTTTCTGTTTGATGCGCGCCTGCGGCGCGGGGATGCAGTATCATCACAGCGTACCGTACGCGGCGTTACTTTTTCCACCGTTTGAGCGTCGGGAAGTACTCCCGCATCATCGCCCGCGCCCGCTCGCGGTCAGCGTACAGCTCGGGCGCACAGTTCAGATTATGCTCGATCTGCTCCTCCATGGTCGCGTCATAAGTGAACCCGCCGTTCTGATAGCAGTACATGCAGTAGGTATGGCTCTGCGCGCCGTCCGCCTCGGTGCCGTGGTCGGCGGCTTTCGCCATCGGCATCCCGCATGACTGGCAAATCTCCGCCAGCCCGACATAGATGTTGATATCCGCGCTGCCGTCCGCAGCATACCGGTATTCCTCAAAATCCACGCCATAGGCGCGCGGCAGCGGCAGCGCCCATATCTCGCGCCAGGCCTGTGCGGGCACTTCGCGGACATCGCCGTGGAAATGGAATCTGGCGTATTCGCCCGCCGGAATCTCGACCATCGCAAATCCCTCCGGGCAGGCTGGGCTCTCCAATGCAGCAACCGCATCATAGCTTTCGTCGTCCAGGCCGTAGTTGGTATACAGCCCATAGCAGGCGGCATCCGCCCTGCCCTGCGTCCATGCCTTCCACTCGTCCGTGCGCATGAACGCCTCCCACAGTCTGCCGATCTTTTGCTGGCAGGCCGGGTCGGCGTTCCCGGTGCGTGTTTTCAGCCCCACGACCTTTTTTGCGGATAAGGTAACCACTTCATATTGCAGCATCGCTTTCATCCTTTCGGTTTTGTTGGCTCCATTGTACCGCCGGATACCGGACAGCGCCCGTCCGCATTTTGATACAGCGCCATGATTTTTTCCGCTTCCGCGGCGACATGGCGGCGCAGGGCAGGCGGATGCAGGATTTCCGCGTGCGAACCGTAGGACAGCAGGTAGCCCGCGCCCCACGCACCGGCCGGCCATTTGGTCTGTACGATCAGCGAGCCGTCCGGCTGGGGCGTGATGCGCGCACGCTCAAATTCATCGTACACCCGGAACGCCACAACAGGAGAAAAACGCACGACGATCGGGGTCTCCGGCACGGATACCGTACCCGAGCCGTCCAGCGCGGGCGGCGCATCATGCGGCGCAAAACGCTCGTCCAGCCGCACCACATGCTCCATCCGGGACAGCTTGAACGTCCGGAACGCCTTTTTCTCCCGGCACCACGCCTGCAGATACCAGGAAATCCCCTTGAACCGAAGCTTGACCGGCTCGGCCGTGCGGTGTGTGGCCTGCCCGTTCTGCCCATAATAGTCGAACGCCAGCACATACCTCTCCAAAATCGCCGTCTTGAGCAGGTCAAACAGCGCGCGGCGTCCCCCTGCGTCCCCCCAGTCGGAGAAATCCGCGTCAATCCAGTCCACCGCCTCGCGCCGGAACAGCGCGGAAAGCCGCGTGAGCAGCGCGCCGTCCTGCTCTGCGCCGGTCGCGCGCAGGCTTTGCAGCGCATACAGGATTTCGTCCTGCTCGCGG
>USSI01000265.1 GCA_900557315.1 uncultured Butyricicoccus sp.
ACACCCAGCGCACCTCTTGCTTGGTCATGGGCACTTTCGCGCGGGTCAGCATCTCGTCCCGCACCGGCTCATAAGCGTTTGCCGCGTCCGGGTGCTCGATCAGCAGCACGGCCAGACTGCCGCAGGGCTGGTTTGCCAGCGTCTCCGCTGTCCCGGTCTGGATGCGCTCGTTTTCCGTGCCGAGGTTTTCGCCGAGGTGCACGGTCAGGCCGCCCAGCCCCGCATCCGCAAGCGTTCTGCACACTTGGGGGGCGGTGTTTTCGCCGCCTGTGAGCACAAACACCTTTTTGTGATAGCTGACCGCGCCGAGGATGCTGCCCGCGCGCCCATGCAGGCTGCGCACGCAGGCGTCGTCATACGAAACGCCGAGCTTTGCGCAGAAATACTGCATACTCGACAGGCCGCAGACCAGCCGCACGTCCCCATGCGGCGCGAGCTGCTCCCGCAGCCGGCCGGCGGCGCTGAAAAAGCCCACGTCGCCCGAAACCAGTACGGACACGGTTTGCGCGCCGGAGGAGACCGCCTGCGCGGCGAGCCGGTCGAACGGGCAGACCGCCGCGCGGTCACAGACCGCGGTCAGCCGCCGGGTGGCGAACACCGCATCGGATGCCGCGAGCGCGTGCGCGGCCTCGCCGGTCAGGCTGTCCGGCGCGCCCATACCGGCGCCGATGATATAAAACTTGCGGGACATAAAGCACCTCCTGTGGATGGAAAATGGACAATGGAAAATTGAGAATGGAAAACAGGCCGCAGATCATTCCTTCTCCATTCCACATTTGCAAATCTCAATTCCCGAGCGCTGCGATGCTCTCCTCTGCCGCCTGCACGGTGCAGGCAAGGTCGTTCTGCGTGTGCGCCGAGGAGACGAACATCGCCTCGAACTGGCTGGGCGCAAGATATACGCCACGCAATAACATCTCGTTAAAATACTTTGCGTATTTCGCCGTGTCGCTGGTTTTGGCGGCGGCGAAGCAGTCCACCGGGGTTTCGGTGAAATACGGGCAGAGCAGCGAGCCGACCTGGTTGACCTGCATTTTGACGCCGTGCTTGTCCGCGCTTGCGCGCAGGTGGTTTGCGATATACCGCGCCGAGGTCTCCATCACCGTATAGACCTCGGGATGGTCGGTCAGAATCTGGAGCTGCGCCAGCCCCGCCGCCATCGCGACCGGGTTGCCGGACAGCGTGCCCGCCTGATACACCGGGCCGCACGGCGCAACCTGCTCCATCAGCGCACGCGTGCCCGCGTATGCGCCGACCGGCATACCGCCGCCGATGATCTTGCCAAAGGTGACCAGATCGGCGCGCACGCCGAAATATTCCTGCGCGCCGCCCGCCGCAAGGCGGAAGCCCGTGATGACCTCGTCAAAGATGAGCAGGCAGCCGTGCTTGTCGCACAGCCCGCGCAGGCCCTGCAAAAAGCCGTCCTTCGGCGGCACAACGCCCATGTTCGCCGCGACCGGCTCGACGATCACCGCCGCAACCTGTCCCGGGTTGGCGTCCAGCAGGCGCTCAACCGACGCAAGGTCGTTATACTGCGCCATCAGCGTGTCCTGCGCCGCGCCGCGGGTCACGCCCTTGGAATCCGGCTCGCCCTGGGTGAGCGCGCCGCTGCCCGCGCCGACCAGCATCGCGTCCGAGTGGCCGTGATAGCAGCCCTCGAACTTGATGAGCTTATCCCGCCCGGTCGCGCCGCGCGCAAGGCGCACCGCGCTCATGACCGCCTCGGTGCCCGAGTTGACCATGCGAACCATTTCGATATTCGGCACCATACCGACCATCTTCTCCGCCATCTCGACCTCGAGCGCGGTCGGCGCGCCGAACGACAGGCCGTTTACCATGCGGTCATAGACCGCTTTCAGGATGTCCGGGTGGCTGTGGCCGAGCACCATCGGCCCCCACGAGCCGACATAGTCGATGTATTCCAGCCCGTCCTCGTCCAGCACATGGCTGCCGAGGCCCTTGACGATAAAACGCGGCTTGCCGCCCACCGCGCGGAACGCGCGCACGGGTGAGTTGACGCCGCCGGGCAGCACCTTGACCGCCCGTTCAAAAAGCTGTTCGGATTTCGTCATGTCAGCCGATGTCCCCTTTCCGGATCGCGTCCGCCAGCTCGCACGCGTAGTAGGTAATCAGGATGTCCGCGCCCGCGCGGTAGATGGACACCGCGCTTTCGCACATCACGCCGTATTCGTCGATCAGTCCGGCCTGTGCCGCGGCCTTTATCATCGCGTATTCGCCCGAAACCGCATACGCCGCGACCGGCAGATCGAACCGCTGCTTGCACTGGTATACCAGATCGAGGTAGCTCATGGCGGGCTTAATCATCAGGATATCCGCGCCCTCCTCCACGTCGAGCGCGCATTCGCGCATGGCCTCGCGGCCGTTATGCGGGTCCATCTGATAGGACCGGCGGTCGCCGAACGACGGCGCGGAACCGGCCGCGTCGCGGAACGGGCCGTAAAAATAAGACGCATACTTGGCGGAATACGCCATGACCGGCACGTTCACGAAGCCGTTTTCGTCCAGCGCCTGCCGGATGGCGGCGACGCGGCCGAGATACCATTCG
>USSI01000266.1 GCA_900557315.1 uncultured Butyricicoccus sp.
ATCGTCTGCACCTGCTGTCAAACTGCGCCGCAGGCGCATTTTTAACAGAAAACCGCCATGCGGTTTTCGTAAAAACCCGCGACATGCGCGTGGGTTTTTACACCCCGACCCAGCCGCCTTGGGCGGCATCGTTCGGGTATCGAAACGCGGTTTCCCTGGGAGGCGCGTTTCGTATATAGGGGGCTTGTGAAGCCCCCTATAAGGCTTTTACTTCTTCAGCCAGCTCATCATGCTGCGCAGCTTCTTGCCGGTCTCCTCGAGCTGGGTCTCAGCCTCCAGCTGACGGGTCGCGAGGAAGCGCGCACGGCCGCCCGCACGGTTCTCCTGAATCCACTCGGAAGCGAAGGTGCCGTCCTGGATCTCGCGCAGGATCTTCTTCATCTCCTTGCGGGTCTCCTCGGTGATGATGCGCTTGCCGGTACGGTAGTCGCCGTACTCTGCAGTGTCGGAGATCGAGTAACGCATCTTGGCAAAGCCGCCCTCATTGATGAGGTCAACGATCAGCTTCATCTCATGGACGCACTCGAAGTAAGCGTTCTCCGGCGCATAGCCAGCCTCAACGAGGGTTTCAAAGCCGGCCTTCATCAGCTCGCATACGCCGCCGCACAGGACAGCCTGCTCGCCGAACAGGTCGGTCTCGGTCTCCGCACGGAAGGTGGACTCCAGAATGCCCGCACGGCCGCCGCCGATGCCGCAGGCGTAAGCCAGCGCCAGGTCCATCGCCTTGCCGGTCGCATCCTGATGTACGCAAACCAGATCCGGAACACCCGAACCCTCCAGATAGGTGCGGCGGACGGTGTGGCCCGGGCCCTTCGGCGCGATCATGATAACGTCAACATCTGCGGGCGGGATGATCTGCTTGAAGTGGATATTGAAGCCGTGCGCGAACGCGAGGCAGTTGCCCGGCTTGAGGTGCGGCTCGATGACTTCCTTATAGATATCAGCCTGCTTCTCGTCCGGAACCAGCATCATAACGATATCGCCCGCCTCGGCAGCCTCAGCCGGGGTCATGACAGTCAGGCCGGCAGCCTTGGCCTTCTCCTCATGCTTGGAGCCGGGGCGCAGGCCGACAACAACATTTACGCCCGAGTCATGCAGGTTTTCCGCATGGGCATGGCCCTGGGAGCCGAAGCCGATGATGGCAACGGTCTTGCCGTCCAGCAGGGACAGGTTGCAGTCCGAATCATAGTACATCTTTACCATTTTGAATTCCTCCTAAATGTATATAAAGTGAATTAGGAAAACAAGTTGAATACTGCCGCGTTACTTCTGGATCGCAGTCACGCCCGAACGGCTCATTTCGATCACCTCAAAATTGGAGATCACATCAAGAAATGCGTCGATGCGGCTGGGCACATCGGACAGTTCGACAATCATCGCATTGTCCGAGGTCTCCACGATATGCGCGTCATACAATCCGCACAGCTGGCGGATATCGTCGCGCACGCTGCCATTCTGCGCTTCCAGTTTGACGAACACCAGCTCGCTGCAGCAGGAGTCATCCTCCTGCAGATGGTCAACGCGCATGACCTCTTCCAGCTTGAGCAGCTGTTTGATGATCTGCTCAAGGATGGGTTCGTCACCCTGCACGATGATCGACATGCGTGAGATTTTGGGATTGGTGGTCGCGGAAACGGTCAGCGAGTCGATGTTGTAGCCGCGGCGGCCGAACAGGCTGGATACGCGCGCCAGAACGCCCGCGTTGTTCTGCACGGTCACAGAAAGGATATATTTCTGCATTGTTCTTCTCCTTTCTCAGTCCGCCACCAGATCGTCGATCGTACCGCCGGCCGGGATCATCGGCAGCACGCGTTCGTCCTTGTCGATCGTGCATTCGATGAGAACCGGGCCGCTGCGGTTTGTAAGCGCCTCTCTCAGCGCCGCGCGCAGCTCTGCGATGTTGGTTGCCCGGTAACCACGGCCGCCGAACGCCTCGGCAAGCTTGATGTAGTCGGTTTTGCGGTACAGATCGGTCTGGGAATAGCGTTTCTCGTAGAACATGGTCTGCCACTGGCGCACATTGCCCAGCACGTTGTTGTTCATGATGATCGTGATGATCGGCAGCTCATAGGTCACCGCGGTACACAGTTCATTCAGGTTCATATGGAACGAGCCGTCGCCCGTGATGTGAACGACCGTTTTATCCGGGAACGCAATCTGCGCGCCCATGGCTGCGCCGTAGCCGAAGCCCATCGTACCCAGGCCGCCCGAGGTCAGGAAATGCCGGACCTTGGTGCAGCGGTTGTACTGCGCCGACCAGAGCTGGTGCTGTCCGACGTCGGTCGCAACGATCGCGTCGTCGCCAATCATGTCGTACAGGGTGCGGAGCAGCTGGTGCGGGTGGATGACGCTCTCGTCATCCTTGGGCACATAGTCGAGCGTCCTCTGCCACTCAGCGATCTGGGCGCGCCATTCGCTGTGCTCAGTCGGCTGCACATAGGGCAGCAGCTTTTCCAGAAAGTTTTCCGCGTCGCTGACCACCGAATAGTCCACGCCGATGTTCTTGTTGATCTCAGCGGCGTCAATATCAATATGGACCAGCTTTGCCTTGGGC
>USSI01000267.1 GCA_900557315.1 uncultured Butyricicoccus sp.
GCCGCTCGTGCGGTGTCATATTTTATTTTGCTCTGATGTGCTTGTCTGGTGGCGCTTCACGGTGGGGATAGTAAGCGTGTCCGGCTCAATCCAAAAGTAGTAATTTGGTAGTAAATTCGGTTCCCCTATCCCGTGATTTGCCCGGTTTTACGGGCTTTTTTGAGATAATCGGAGTTGTTGTGAGGAAAAGTCAACATTATCGCGTGAAATGCTTTTGGTTTGTTCACGATTGGCTTTTTCATAGCAGGGCAGAAACGGGATATCGGATGATAGAGCACAGGCTTAGCAGTGCGTTTCAATCTATATGACTGCATGACTGCGACATCTGGAACAGCGCGCACAAAACCAAGCCTGCTGGAAGAGGGCAGAATTGCTGTTGTGCGGGACGATTGCGCGGCGGCGCAAGGGGGGGCGAAACAGCAGCCGGAAGAAAAAGCATACAGATGCGGTAGGATCGTTTCCGGATGGGCGTTGACCGAATAAGGCCAACACACAAAGCCGTTCAAAAATACAAGAAACTGCTGCAGAACATTTTGTTTTGCAGCTGATGTTCGATCTGTGCAATTTATGTATAGAATGTGCAAATCAGATGCAATGACAAAGCCGGAGAAACCTCCTATACTGTACTCAACGGCAAAAGAAATGTAAAACAAGCTGAAAAATGAAATTTTTTTGCGTTTTACAAACAAAAACAAAGCTGCTTGAGGAGGTAATTTTATGAAAGAAATCCGCATCGGCCTGGTGGGTTCCGGCTGGATGGGCAAGGCGCATTCTTCTGCGCTGGCTGACGCGCAGATGCTGTTCGGCCCGGCGTACGGCGTAGCAAAATTCGTCGTTGTTGCAGACAGCAACGAGGCAGCCGCCAAGGCTGCGCAGGAGAAGATCGGCTTCGAGCGCGTGACCACGGACTGGCATGACGTTGTCTCGGCGCCGGACGTTGATCTGGTAGACATCGCAACCCCGAACGCTTTCCACTATGAGGTTGCCAGGGCGGCGCTGGAAAACGGTAAGAATGTCTACTGCGAAAAGCCGCTGTCCATTTCAGCGGAGGAGTCCAAAAAGCTGGCCGGGCTTGCGGCGCAGAAAGGCGTTATCAACTATGTCGGCTTCAACAACACCATGAACCCGGCCAACGCCTATGTGCGTGAACTGGTGCAGTCCGGCGCACTGGGCAAGATCATGCGGTTCACCGGCACCTATGACCAGGACCAGCTGCTCGACGAAAGCCTGCCGGTCACCTGGCGCCACATCAACAAGCTTGCGGGCTGCGGCGCGCGGGGCGACCTCGGCTCGCACCTGCTGTCCATTTCCCAGTTCATCATGGGCGATATCAGCAAGGTCAACGCCATGAGCACGATTGTATTCCCCAAGCGCCCGAAGACGGCTGGCTCCTCCGAGATGGCCGATGTGGAGAACGAGGACATCATGACCTTTATGGCGGAATACACTAACGGCGCGGTCGGCACGATTGCCTGCTCGCGCGTTGCCACCGGCCGCAAGAATTATCTGTGCTATGAAATTCAGGGCACCAAGGGCTCGGTGCGCTACGATCTCGAGCGCATGGGCGAGGTGCAGGTCTACTTCCAGTCGGATAACGAGCGCGACCGCGGCTTCCGTACCGTGCTGCTCAACCCGCTGATGAAGGGCTCCTCCGCCTTCCAGCCGGCGGGCGGCATCTCGATCGCGTATAACGATATGAAGATACTTGAGGTGCATGAGCTGTTCTCCGCCATCACACACGGCACGCCCTATAACTGCAATTTCGAGTTCGGCTACAAGATCGACCGCACGGTTGCCGCGGTGCTCGAATCCGCGGCAAAGCACGAGTGGGTCGATGTCAAGTGAGGAGGAAAAATGATATGGCAATCAAGGTTGGCATTGCACCCGATTCCTGGGGCGTCTGGTTCCCGCAGCACGAAAAGCAGCCCCAGTGGTGGCGCTGCCTGGATGAGATGAAAGTTGCGGGCTATGAGGGCTGCGAGATCGGTCCGTGGGGCTATATGCCGAACGACGACCCGCAGGTGCTGAAAAACGCAATGGACGCGCGCGGCCTGACGCTGGTCGGTGCGACCGAGGGCGGCAACTTTCTGGATGAAGGCGCGGTGCAGCAGATGCTGAAGGAGATCGACGATATTTCTGCACTGCTCCGTCACTTCCCGTCCGCAAAATACATTGTCCTGCTGCCGCCGATGTACACCAATCTGGAAACCGGTGTCCTCGAGATGAATCCGGAGCTGACCGACGAGGAGTGGGCGGCCTACTGCAAAAACGTCCAGCGGTGCGCTGACCGCTGCGCACAGAACGGCTTTACCGGCCTGTTCCACCCGCATGTGGACAGCCATGTGCAGACCGAAGGGCAGATCGAACGGTTCCTGCATGATACTACGGTTGATCTCTGCTTTGATACCGGCCACCATGTTTATGGCGGCGGTGAGCCGATCGCGTTTTACCGTAAATGGGCGGCGCGCATCCCGTACATCCACATCAAGGACTGCGACATGGCGGTCAAAGCCAGGATGGATGAAAACAAGTGGTCGTTTGCCAAGGCTGTA
>USSI01000268.1 GCA_900557315.1 uncultured Butyricicoccus sp.
AGATCTTGTAGCCGATGTTGCCGGCGTTGATGTCGGGGAAGATGAAGGTGTTGGCCTGGCCGGCAACCGGAGAACCCTTGCACTTGGTTGCTGCAACAACCGGGGAGAACGCCGCGTCAAACTGCAGCTCGCCGTCCACTGCGAGGTCCGGAGCAGCAGCCTTGGTCTTTTCGGTTGCATTCTTCATCATGTCAACCGTCTCGCCCTTGCCCGAGCCCTTGGTAGAGTAGGACAGCATTGCGACCTTCGGGTCGATGCCGAACGCCTTGGCGGTCTTTGCAGTCTCGATTGCGATTTCGACCAGATCGTCTTCGCCCGGGTTGATGTTGATCGCGCAGTCACCCATTGCGTACATCTCATCGCCGCCGTCCTTCGCGTCGCGGCGCAGGATGAAGCAGGAGCTTACAATCTTGTTGCCCGGCTTGGTCTTGATGATCTGCAGCGCAGGACGGACGGTGTCCGCCGTCGAGTAAGTAGCGCCGCCGAGCAGGGCGTCCGCCTTGCCCATCTTGACCAGCATGGTGCCGAAGTAGTTGCCCTTGGAGAGCGCAGCGCGGCACTGCTCCTCGGTCATCTTGCCCTTGCGCAGTTCAACCATCTTGGCAACCATTTCGTCCATCTCCGGATAGGTTGCGGGGTCGATGATCTCCATGCCCTCGATGTCGAAGCCGCCGGCCTGCGCCGCAGCCTTGACCTCGTCCACATTGCCGACCAGGATGGAATCCAGCAGGCCGTCCTTCTTCAGGCGGGAAGCCGCCTCGAGGATGCGGGGATCGGGACCTTCGGTGAATACAATTTTACGCTTGTCCGCTTTCAGCGTTGCAATCAGATTTTCAAACATTGTTGCACTCTCCTCAAATTTTCTCTCGTCCGCCCCGCTGTGTACCACACAGCCGCAGGCAAACCTTAACAAGCCCATTATACACCCGCCGCCTATAACACGACAAGAATTATTTCGGGCAGATTTTGGGTAAAATGCATATGGGCACAAAACCGGAAACACAGGATTGCCGGCACGGGATACAGGGTACAATAGGGAAGAAAGGAAGTGCTTTCCATGCAAGTGATTCGCTATTTGAATGGCAAGCGGCTGCACGGCGCGATGCCGCCGCTGCTGCTTGACCGAGACGGGGTAGGCGCGCTGCTCGGCGCGGCGCGGTACCGCCAGCCTCTTCCATTGCCGGACGCAGCCCCCTCTGCTATACTGGAGGCGGAGGGACGCGGTCTTGGAAAGGACCAGACATGAAACACACGGCATTATATCTGCGCGTATCCACTGAGGCACAGGCGGACGAGGGCTACTCGCTCGCGGCGCAGGCGGAAAAACTGGAAGCCTTCTGCCGCATGAAAGGCATTGAGCGGTTCCGGCGTTATGTGGACGGCGGCTTTTCCGGCTCCAACCTGAACCGTCCGGCGGTCGCGGAACTCATTGAAGCGGCCCGCGGCGGCGCGGTGGAGCGGGTGGTCGTTTACAAGCTGGACCGCCTGAGCCGCAGCCAGAAGGACACGCTTTACCTGATTGAAGACGTCTTCCTGCCGCATGGCGTTGATTTTGTTTCGATCAACGAAAATATCGACACCGGCAGCCCTTATGGCCGCGCAATGATCGGTATCCTGTCCGCCTTTGCCCAGCTGGAGCGAGAGAACATCTTTCTCCGCACCCGCATGGGGATGGTGGAGCGCGTCAAGCAGGGGTTTTGGCCGGGCGGCGGCAAGATCCCCTTTGGCTATGACTACGACGCGGCAAAGGGAATCCTTGTGCCAAACAGCGATGCGGATACAGTGCGTGAGATTTACGCGCGTTATCTGGAAGGGCAGTCCACCGGGCGCATTGCGCGCGAGCTGGGGCTGAAATATGAACATCTGGTGCGTCAGATTCTCATGCGGGAGAGCAACACAGGGGTCATTGTCTATAAGGGGGAACGTTATCCCGGACGGCATGAACCGCTTGTTGACAAGGAGACTTTCGCGCGTGCCATGCGCCGCCTGCAAAAGCCGGGGAAGCCCCGTGCGGCGGAATCGGGAAAGCTGCTCACCGGCCTGCTGGTCTGCGGCTGCTGCGGGGCGAAAATGCGCTATCAGAAATGGGGCAGCGCGGGGGATAAGCTGGTATGCTATTCGCGGGATAAGTCCAAGCCGCATCTGGTTCACGATGCGGACTGCCCAAACCGGGGCATGATGGCGCGTGAAGTCGAAGCGGTTGTGGTCCGCGACCTGTCACGGCTTGCTGCTGCGCCTGCGCTGGCGCATACAGGGCATGGGGATGAGGCGGGCCTGCGCCGCGCGTTGGAACGGGCGCAGCGCAAATTGCGGCGCCTGTATGATCTGTATGCGGAAGCAGAGGATGACACGCTGCGCGAGGCAATCGAACGCGCGAAACGTGAACGAACCCGCGTGGAGCAGGCACTCGAAGAGGTGCGGCAGGCTGACCGGCAGCAGACACAGGAGGCGGCGTATCAGGCGCTGCAGACCATCGGTTCCTGCTGGGACAGGCTGACCGCGCAGGAACGGCA
>USSI01000269.1 GCA_900557315.1 uncultured Butyricicoccus sp.
TGGGTTCGACTCCCATCATCCGCTCCATACGGAAAGAACCTGTCACTGACAGGTTCTTTTTTCTTCCCATATGCCGGGCACCTCTCCCCGCTTCGCTGCATACACTGGCAGTGAGACCACAATCCGAGGTGATACCATGACCATATGCGCAACCGTGCTTGCGGTACTGGACGGCGCACTGCTCGTGCGCGACTGCTGCACCTGCCAGCAGGTGCTTGTACACACGCAGGGGACCCGGTGCTTCCGTCCGGGCGCCCGCGCCCGCATCCGCTACAGCGGTGCTTCCACCAGAAGCCTCCCGCCGCAGGTTACAGCAACCGAAATCTGCCGCATCTGCCGCCGCTGCTGACACAAAAACGGCTCCGGAACCCTGGTTCCGGAGCCGTTCCCTTATACATACAGGTAATCCGCCATGACCGGCTGCAGCCCGTGCTCCTGGATGGCTGTGTAGACCTCGTCCACCGAGCGGCCATCCGAAATCTCAAACTGTTCGTCGCCCTTTTCTTCCCCCGAGTGCCCGCCGATGCCGACGTCCACGCCCGCGGAAATTTTCGTCGCCGCGATGCCGATGATATTGTCGCGGAAGCCCGCGCGCTCACGCGTCGAGATCGTGATCGAGGCGAACGGCATGAAAATGCGATATGCGCACACGACCTGCAGCAGCTGCGGCTCGTGCACGTCCTTGGGGTTGATTTTATCATTGTTGATGATCGGCCGCAGGCGCGGGCAGGAGAATGCGATCTCCGCGTGCGGATACTTGCGCTGGATCAGGTAAGCGTGCATACCGGTCGCAAACGCGTCCTTGCGGAAGTCGGACAGGCCGAGCAGCGCTGCAAAGCCCACGCCGCGCATACCGCCCATCAGGGCGCGCTCCTGCGCATTCAGGCGGTACGGAAAAATGCGCTTGTGCCCGCCAAGGTGCAGGGTCTTGTACTTGTCCGCGTCGTAGGTCTCCTGGAATACGGTGACGTAATCCACGCCGCACTCGTGCAGGTAGGCGTATTCCTCCACGTTGAGCGGATAGATTTCAATGCCGATCACGCGGAAATATTTGCGCGCCAGCTTCACCGCTTCGCCGATGTAGCTGACCGGCGACATCGAGCGGCTCTCGCCGGTCAGGAGCAGGATTTCCTGCAGGCCGGTCTCCGCAATGGCCTTCAGTTCCTGCTCGACCTCATCCATGTCGAGCTTGGCACGGCGGATTTTGTTGTGGCAGTTAAAGCCGCAGTAAATGCAGTAATTCTCGCAGTAGTTGGCGATGTACAGCGGGGTAAACATCTGCACCGAGTTGCCGAAGTGCTTGCGCGTCTCGGCCTGCGCACGCTGCGCCATCTGCTCGAGGAAGGGCGCGGCGGCGGGCGACAGCAGCGCGGCAAAGTCCTCCGGCTGGAGCACGTCCTTGTTCAGCGCGCGCTGGACATCCGCGGCGGTGTAGCGTCCGGCGTCATAGGCGTTCATCCGGGCGATGACCTCGTCCTGGATTTCCGAGCCGATGTTGTCCATGCCCGGCTGGTAGGCCATGTGGTCGGTCTCGGCGGTGATGTATTTCGCGGAGATGATCTCCTCTTTTGTCTCATTCATCGGGTAATACCTTCTTTATATCGGATAGAATGTCGGGTGATATGCAGTGAGTCGGGCGCGCTGGCAGCATCCCTATAGAGCGGGCCTTAATCTCTCAAAAAACCGGTCAGCGGCGAGGACGCTGCTGCCGTCTCACGCACGCGGCCCAGCCCGGCCAGATACGCCGTGCGGCCGGCCTCGATTGCCTTTTTGAAGGCCTCGGCCATTGCCGGGATATCGCCCGCGGTGGCGATCGCGGTGTTCGCCATGACCGCGGCCGCGCCCATCTCCATGGCTTCGCACGCCTGCGACGGACGGCCGATGCCCGCGTCCACAATAATCGGCAGGTCGATCTCGTCGATCAGGATTTTGATGAACTCACGCGTCGCAAGACCCTTGTTCGTGCCGATCGGCGCGCCCAGCGGCATGATGGACGCCGCACCTGCATTCACCAGGTCACGCGCGACGTTCAGGTCGGGATACATATACGGCATGACGACAAAGCCCTCGTTGGCCAGGATTTCGGTCGCCCGGATGGTCTCCTGGTTGTCGGGCAGCAGGTATTTGGAGTCGCGCATGATCTCGATCTTGACAAAATCGCCGCAGCCGCACTCGCGCGACAGCCGCGCGATGCGCACCGCCTCATCCGCGTTGCGCGCGCCCGAAGTGTTGGGCAGCAGGGTCACGCCCTCGGGGATATAGTCCAGGATGTTGGCCGCGCCGCCCTCGTTCGCGCGGCGCAGGGCGAGCGTGATGATCTGCGCGCCCGCGTTGTGTACTGCGGCGTTGATGAGATCGAGCGAGTATTTGCCCGAGCCGAGGATAAAGCGGGAGGTAAATTCGTGACCGCCCAGTGACCATTTGTCAGTTGTCTGATTCATAATAAATAACCTTCTTTCGTGAATAATATTGATGTTGGTTTGCTCATCTGAAGGCAGGTTAGCCACCGCCT
>USSI01000270.1 GCA_900557315.1 uncultured Butyricicoccus sp.
GGCTACGAGGTGGTGGAATGCCTGATTCTGCCCGACGAGCCGGAACAGTTGAAAAAGCAGCTGATCCGCCTGGCGGACGGACGGCAGGTGGATTTGATTCTCACCAGTGGGGGAACCGGATTTTCGATGCGGGACCAGACGCCCGAGGCGACCCTGGCGGTGGCCGACCGCAACGCGCCGGGCATCGCGGAGGCCATCCGCGCGGCGAGCCTGCGCATCACCCCGCGCGCCATGCTGAGCCGGGCGGCGTCGGTCATCCGCGGCAAAACGCTCATCATCAACCTGCCCGGCAGCCCCAAGGCGTGTATGGAAAGCATGGACGTGTTCCTCGATCAGCTCCCGCACGCGCTCGAGCTGCTGCGCGGCACGCCGCAGGACTGCGGGCGCTGAATCGGCGCACGAAAAAGCAGGAGAATGATCCATTGGAATATTACTTCACTTGTTTTACGACCTTTTTAAGCGCCCTTTTGGGGCTGGTGTTTTCATTTCATGCCGTGAAAAGCAGCAAAAGTACAGAGAACGCAAATACTTTGTATCTGCTTGCACGGAGTATTGCACTGGTTTTTCTATCCGCAATTCCACTATGCACAAAATGGCCTGATGCTTTACTCATCATCACCAGTGCAATGCTGATTGTTCAAACTATAGACGGTATGATCGGCATATATCTTAAAAATCGTTTCAGGACAATCGGCCCATTTATGATGGCGCTCCTTCATGCCGCATGCCTATGGCTATACCTGCAACCCCCTATTTATCCATAGTCAGATGCTCCTATCACGCTGTTTCTGCGAGCATATATTCTCACGAGACAGTGCAGTATCCACCCGCTTCAATCTCGCCGTAAAACCGGCGGGTTGAAAATACATCTCCCCTGAAAAACGGGGCAAAGGAGAAAACCACATGAAAAAAGCACTTGCATGGCTTCTGGCCGCGGCAATGGCGTTCAGCCTGGCCGCATGCAGCAGCAACACAGCCGACACGGCGGGCGAATCCGCGCAGGGCGGCAGCGAAACCGCCGAGCCGGTCGAGCTGACCGTATTCGCGGCGGCGAGCCTGACCGAGACACTGAACCAGATCGCGGAGGATTACAAAACCGTCGCGCCCGATGTGACGCTGACCTTCAACTTTGACTCCTCCGGCACGCTCAAGACCCAGATTCAGGAGGGCGCGGTGTGCGACCTGTTCCTCTCCGCGGGCCAGAAGCAGATGGACCAGCTGGACGCTTCCGCAGATGCGTCGGTCAACACCGAAGGGCTGGACTTTGTGCTTGAGGGCAGCCGCATCGACCTGCTGGAGAACAAGGTGACGCTCGCTGTGCCTGAGGGCAACCCCAAGGGCATCGACAGCTTTGATTCGCTCGCCGAGCACCTCGAGGCAGGCGACATCCTGCTCGCCATGGGCAACAGCGACGTCCCTGTCGGCCAGTACACCCAGAAGATTCTCGCCTACTACGGGCTGGATGAAGCCGCGCTTGCAAACGCGGGCTGCATCACCTACGGCACTAACGTCAAGGAGGTCACCACGCAGGTCAGCGAAGGCATCGTGGACGCGGGCATCATCTACTGCACAGACGCGTTCAGCGCGGGCCTGACCATCGTGGACGAGGCCACCCCCGAGATGTGCGGGCAGGTCATCTACCCGGCAGCGGTGCTGAACACGTCCGCGCACCAGACCGAGGCGCAGGCATTCCTCGACTACCTGTCCACCGATGACGCGATGGCCGTATTCGAATCCGTAGGCTTTTCAAAAGTCGCATAACACACATATTTGATGGTTTGCACAGGCAGGGCATTTGTCCTGCCTGTGCGAAAAGGAGGTCAAGCAGTGGACTGGTTCCCGCTCTGGAATTCGCTGCGCATTGCGGCGATCAGCAGCGTGCTGGTATTTTTCATCGGCATCGCGGCGGCGTACTACGCCGTGCGCCTGCCGCGCGCGCTCAAGGGCATCCTTGACGTGGTGCTCACCCTGCCGCTCGTGCTCCCGCCTACGGTCGTAGGCTATTTCCTGCTGCTGCTGTTCGGCACCCGGCGGCCGCTCGGCATGGCGCTCGAGCAGATCGGCGTCAAGTTTGTCATGACCTGGTACGGCGGCGTAATCGCGGCGGCAGTCGTCGCCTTCCCCCTGCTGTACCGCACCGCGCGCGGCGCATTTGAGGCGTTCGACGAGACGCTTGCGCAGGCAGGACAGACGCTCGGCCTGTCGAACACCTACATCTTCTGGTGCATCCGCATGCCCGCCTGCCGGCAGGGCATTTGCGCAGGCATCGTGCTGGCGTTTGCCCGCGCGCTGGGCGAGTACGGCGCGACCAGCATGCTGATCGGCTACACGCCCGGCCGCACCGCGACCATCTCGACCACGGTATACCAGCTCTGGCGCACCGGGGACGACCTGCACGCCTTCTACTGGGTGCTGGTCAACCTCGCAATCTCGGCGGCGGTGCTGCTCACGGTCAACCTGCTCGAGCGCAAGCAGCGCAGGGGGGGGCGCGGTATAT
>USSI01000271.1 GCA_900557315.1 uncultured Butyricicoccus sp.
CCGCAGGTGGATAAGATCATCGGCCCGGGCAACGCCTTTGTCGCGGCAGCAAAAAAGCTGGCGTTCGGCACGGTGGATATCGACATGATTGCCGGGCCCTCCGAGGTGCTGGTCATTGCCGACCATACGGCCAATCCGACCTGGGTCGCGGCTGACCTTCTGAGTCAGGCAGAGCACGACCGTTTGGCCTCGGCTGTGCTGCTGACCGACTCGATGGCGCAGGCGCAGGCGGTTGCGTGCGAAATGGAACGCATGGCGCGTGCACTGCCGCGCTGGGAGATCATCCGCGAGAGTGTGGCCAACTACGGCTGCGCGATCGTGTTTGACGACCTGAAGGATGCCTGCAAAATGGCGGACATCGTCGCACCGGAGCATCTGGAAGTCGTGACGGCGGCCCCGCGCGAGCTTCTGCCGTATTTGCACAACGCCGGCGCGATTTTCCTTGGGCAGTATGCGCCCGAGCCGCTCGGCGACTATATGGCGGGCCCGTGCCACGTCCTGCCGACCTCGGGCACGGCGCGGTTTTTCTCGCCCCTGTCCACGGACACATTTTTGAAGAAAACCAGCATCATCGAATACACGCGTGATGCGCTCGAGGGCTATGCGCAGGATATCATTGCGCTGGCGCAGAGCGAGCATCTGGACGCGCATGCCAATTCGATTGCAGTGCGCTTTGCGGAGGACATACAGGATGAGAAAGGCTGAAATCAAGCGCAAAACCAAGGAAACCGATATCGAGCTGGCCCTCGACCTTGCGGGCGGCGAACGCAGAATCGACACCGGCATCGGCTTTTTTGACCATATGCTCAACAGCTTTGCCGTGCACAGCGGCTTCGGCCTGACGCTCACCTGCAAGGGCGACCTGGAGGTGGACGGCCACCACACGGTCGAGGACTGCGGCATCGCGCTCGGACAGGCGCTCAGCCAGTGCCTGGGCGACAAGGCGGGCATCGCGCGGTTCGGGCAGGCGTTTGTGCCGATGGACGAGGCGCTCGGCTTCTGCGCGCTCGATATCTCGGGCAGGCCGTATCTGGTGTTTGACGCACCCATGCCGCAGCCCATGTGCGGGCAGTACGACACCTGCCTGACGGTCGAATTCATGCGCGCGCTGGCAGTGAACGCGGGGCTGACCCTGCATCTCAAGGCGGAATACGGCGACAACGCACACCATATCACCGAGGCGCTGTTCAAGGCGCTGGCGCGTGCACTGAAGCAGGCGGTCGCGGTGACAGGCGGCGGTGTGCTGAGTGCAAAAGGAGTATTGTAAATGACGGAAATCGAAATATTGACCTGGCTGTGTATTATCGGCATTATCGTAGGCGGCGTGATGAACCTGCGGCATACCGAAAGCACGCTGGTCATCCGGCAGGACTTCCGCGAAAAGCTGGACAAAGAACAGGCGGATCGGTATCAGATACTGATCGGCATCGTGTACATTGTAGCCGGTGTGATCGCTGCTCTGTTCAACTTTTTTGCGGATGGCTTGGTTTATATGGCAGGGCTGTTTGCGGCGGTCATTGTGCTGGTAGCCGGCTCGGTGATCTGCAACCGGAAGTATCTGCCGCGTGAAAAGAAAAAGTAAGACGGCCGGGGAGGATACAGATGGGCGGTTTTGTTGCGGTCGGCCTGGGCGGTGCGCTCGGCGCCGCCGGACGGTACGGCATCAGCCTGCTGCCGCTGAAAAGCGCGTTTCCATGGCTGACCCTGCTGACCAACGTGCTCGGCGCGCTGGTAATCGGCTTTGTCGTGGGTGTGACGGCGGACAGCACTGTCTCGCCGCATACCGTGCTGTTCTGGAAAACCGGCGTGTGCGGCGGATTTACGACCTTTTCGACTTTTTCACTGGAAACACTGCGTCTGCTGGAAGGGGGACAGACCGCTGCCGGCCTGCTGTATGCGGGCGCGAGCGTTGTGCTGTGCGTTGCAGGCGTGTATGTGGGCGAAGCGCTTGGAAAGGCCCTGCTGCATCGCGGCGGCTGACCCGATCGGATAAACAGAGGATGTTGACATGAGTTATATTGCTATTGTAGACTACGGCGCGGGAAACCTGATGAGCGTGCACAACTCGCTCGATTTCCTGGGTTATGAAAACAGGATTGCAGACACGCCTGCGGTGATTGAGCAGGCGGCGGGCGTGATCCTGCCCGGCGTGGGTGCGTTTCCGGATGCGATGGATGCGCTGCACGCCTCCGGCCTGACCGACGCGGTGCTGCAGGCGGCAAAAGAAAAGCCGTTCCTCGGCATCTGCCTTGGCATGCAGATGTTGTTTGAGGCGTCCGATGAGGTGCGCCCCTGCAAGGGGCTTGGGCTGCTGCCCGGCCGTATCGAGCGCATCCAGACCGCGCTCAAACTGCCGCAGATCGGCTGGAACGCGCTGGATATCCTGCGGCCGAACGCGATGACCGCGGGCGTGCGGCAGGGCGACTATGTGTATTTCGTGCACAGCTTTATGGCAAAACCGGCAGTGGAGGACGACCTCGCTGCCGTGACGGA
>USSI01000272.1 GCA_900557315.1 uncultured Butyricicoccus sp.
TTGTCATCAACATTTCCGGCCGCGGCGACAAGGACTGCGCGGCGATTGCGCGGTACAGAGGGGAGGATATCCATGAGTAAGATCAGGCAGGCGTTTGCCCGCGGCAAGGCGTTTATCCCGTTTGTCACCTGCGGCGACCCGTCGCTCGGCGTGACCGAACAGCTTGTGTGCGCCATGGCGGACGCGGGTGCGGATTTGATCGAGCTGGGCATCCCGTTCTCCGACCCGACAGCGGAGGGGCCTGTCATCCAGGCGGCAAACGTGCGCGCGCTGTCCGGCGGCGTGACGACGGATCAAATTTTCGGCATGGTGCGCCGCATCCGGCAGAAAACCGATATCCCGATGGTGTTCATGACTTATGCGAACGTGGTGTTTTCCTACGGTGCGGAAAAGTTTATCCAAACCGCGGCGGAAACCGGCATGGACGGGCTGATCCTGCCCGACCTGCCGTATGAGGAAAAGGGCGAGTTTGACCCGCTCTGCAAACAGTACGGGCTGGACCTCATTTCACTCATTGCGCCGACCTCGCACGACCGCATCCGCATGATCGCACGCGAGGCCGAGGGCTTTGTGTACTGCGTGTCCTCGCTCGGCGTGACCGGCGTACGGTCGAGCATCACGACCGACATCGGCGCAATGGTGCAGCTGGTCAAGGCGGAACAGGATATCCCGTGCGCAGTCGGGTTCGGCATCTCGACGCCCGCGCAGGCGGCGGAAATGGCCGCGAAATCCGACGGCGCGATCGTCGGCTCGGCGATTGTGAAGTTATGCGCGCAGTACGGCGCGGATTGCGTGCCGCATGTCGCAGAATATGTGCGGGAAATGGCGCAGGCTGTTCATAACGCATAAAAGATGCAAAAAGTGGAGGAAAACAACGTTTCCTCCACTTTTTATCGAATAATGGCCGCGCGGTCATCCGTTGCCGGTCGGGATGAACGGACGGATTGCCATTGCCACATTGGAAATCGGCATGGTCTGCAGCCAGATTTTGCCCGGGCCGGTCAGGGTGGTGTTAAACAGCCCTTCGCCGCCGAGAAGTTTGTTCTTCAGGCCGGGCACCTGCTGGATCTCAATGGAAACCGTCGGCTCAAAGCCCGCCACATTGCCGGTGTCGATCACCATTTTCTGGCCGGGCGCCAGGTCGTATTCGACCAGCTCGCCGTCGATTTCAACAAAGGCCATGCCCGAGCCGGACAGGCGCTGCATGATAAAGCCCTCGCCGCCGAAAAAGCCCGCGCCAAGCTTTTTGTTAAAGTGGATGGACAGTTCTACGCTGGACTCGGAGGCGAGGAATGCGTTTTTCTGCACGATCATCTCACGGCCGGGCGCAATTTCCAGCGGCAGGATTTTGCCGGGGAAACTTGAGCCGAAGGTAATCATGCCTGCGCCGCGCGCAGTATAGATGTTCTGGAACATGCTCTCGCCGGAAAACGCCTTGGAAAACATCTTGCCAATGCCGCCGCCGGTGGTCTCCATTTCCATATTCGGGGTCATCCAGACCATCGAGCCTTTTTCGGTAATCATCTGCTCGCCGTCTGCCAGTTCGCACACTACGACCGGGAAAGCGCCGCCCTTGATTTCGTATTTCATTTTTGTCCTCCTCTTACTGTGGGGGTGGATAAAACTTCCGCCTTTATCTTATCCCACGGCTGCTATGGTGTCAAGATGGGAACAATGCTTGTGCTGGCGCAGATGGGTGTGATATAATGAGCACACAATAAGCACCCCGGTTGGGGTGGAAGGATAGGAGGCGTTTTCAATGAAAAAACGCGCTTGGATTGTAATTGCCGTTATTGCCATGATTGTGGTGATAATAGGAGCATGTATTTTCGGCTATGTATCCGGACAAACGGAGCAGGAGCCTGAGCCGCCGGCGACGGCCGAGCCGGACAACACACCGGATGGACAGGATCAGCCGGACGACACGCAGGAAGACCCGGTACAGCCGGAGAACCCCAACCCATCGGGCGGGGAATCGGTCGTCGTTTATGTCCCGGATGAGCAGGGGGAAACGCTGACACCGGTTGGTGCAGACGCTGCGGATGATTCGGATCAGGCGCTGGTCGATGCGTTGATTACCGCGGGTTCGCTGCCCGAGGGGGTGGCGGTCAATTCTTCCTCGACAGCGGACGGTGTGCTGACGCTGGATATGAATGCAGCATACGGTGAGGCAGTGCGTTCGTCTGGTACGACGGGTGAAAACATGCTCATCTACTCGCTGGTCAATACCTTTGTGCAGGCGCGCGGGGTGGACAGCGTCATCATCACGGTAGACGGCGCGCCGCTTGAGAGCGGGCACGAGATATATGACTACCCGCTGCAGGCGACAAACTGAGACGGTATGATGAGAAAGGCTTCGGGGCAGTGCCCCGAAGCCTTTTGATTTGTGCAGTTACCTGCGCATGGCAAGGAATTTTTCCTTGATATGTGCCGCGGCAGCGCGCGGGTCGTCCGCCTTCATGACAGCGGAGACAATGGCGACGCCTGCAA
>USSI01000273.1 GCA_900557315.1 uncultured Butyricicoccus sp.
AAAACGCGCACAGGTCGAGCACCGGGTCGCGCGCTACGAGTTTTTTGCGGTTTCCTCCGCCTGGGTGGACTGCGTGCCGTCCGCTGCCTTGACAGGTTTGGCGATCAGACCCATCCACCGCATGAGATCGCCGCCCAGCCTGTCGATCTCCACAATATCCATCAGCCGGAATGCCGTGTCATAGGGATCAACCACGCCCAACGCCTTGTGCAGCTCCGTGTCGTGCAGATCGTCGCAGCAGTCGTAAATCAGCTGCGCACACAGCGGAATGAGCGCTTCTGCGCCGTCGGCTTCCGCCAGCGTGCCGTAGTATTCCAGCTGCTCGGCCTGCTTGGGCTTGTGGAATTTCATGTCCACCCCGCCGACCGAAAACACCTTGATCTCCATCCGGGCCTTTGCCTTCTGCTCCGCCCGCGCCGCGAGCTGTTCGAGTAATTTCTTGTCCATGTACTTTCCTCCTTAAATCGTCTCGAGAACCTCAAATCTTGCAAATTTGAACGGTACTGACTGTTCAGTTTTGGTCTTCTTCTCAAACTTCGCAAGCATGATCTCGTCCACGGTAACACCGTAATAGGCGAGGCGCTCGACCTTGTTCGTGCCTTTCTGGGCATGGGCGGTGATGATTGTGATCTCCGGCATCACGCCCGTCCGATACGCCTCGGCCAGTTCAGCGAGTACATCACTGTCGATCTTGAGCCATACGAGCGTACCCTCGCCCGAATAGCCGTTGTAAATTTGATAGGTGGAACCGTCGCCGCATACATTTACGGCCTCAAAATCGCCCGTTGCCTTAGCTTCCACGGACTGCAAGGTGGTCAGTTTCTTGCCGTTCCACCACGCCATGCCGCCGTTGCCGTGCATGATATGGTTCGGGTTGAATTCAGCCATCGTTTACACCCCCTCAAAACATCGTGATCGGGAAGATCAGGTCGGTCATGCTGCCGAGGATCTTCACGTTGCCCGCGAGGTACACCGTCCGCTTGAACGGCGTCGCCTTTACCGTGTCGTCGTCCCAGTCCGCGGCCTCGCTCTTACCGCTCGCCACCCACGCATTGCGCTGGGCTGCCACGTCGATGCTCGCGGTGTTGGTATAGTCCGGGTCGAGGATGTTCTCAGCCGCCAGCTGCGCAAAATACGAGCTGTTAAGGGCGGCGATAAACATCATCTGGTTGTCGCGCGTATTGCGGTAGTTGCCCAGATAGGTGCCGCGGAAGGTCGATGTAATATCGTCCCGCATAAGGTCCATCGCCTCGACCGTCTCGATGAACTGCATGTCCTCGGTCTTGGTCTTGCCGTCCAGCGTGGTCAGGGAGTTGATGCCCTGGCCGATGCGCACCGCGCCGTCCTCATCGTTGAACAGGATGAACTTGCCCGCGCCGACCGCCGCGTCGTTGTCCGCGACCTCCTCCACCGTCAGCAGGTTGGAACAGTGGTAGTTGGTGCAGCCGCGCACTACATTGCACACCGCCGCGATTGCCAGCAGGCTCGGCAGGTACTCCACGCCGTCCGATGCGCCGCGGTCGTCCGCAAAGGTGACCGACTCGTTGACGAAATTGACCACGTGCATATCGTCCGGCAGCGGCGTCACGTCGTACACCACGCACTTGTAGCTGCGCGCCTTGGCGGCCTGTGTCTTGACCCAGCTCGCGAGCGCGGGGCCGTCCGTCTCGTCCTGCCCGGCGATCGTGATCCAGCCGGTTTTGACCGTGCGGCTGATCTCCGCGAGCGTGTCCGCCAGCGTGCCGTCGGTGTCCAATCTGAACACATGCGACTGGTACGGCGCAAAGCTCAGCATGTCGCTGATTGCGGCGTAGTTGTCCGCCGTATACAGCGCCTTGTCCGCCTCGAGTGCAGACAGGTCTGCATACTGCTTATGGCTAAATGATTTATTGGTATCGTCCCGGACGATCAGGATCGCCACACCGCGCTCGCTGCGCGTGATGAGGCTGGTCGCCTGCTGCCGGAACGTAATTTCGATTTTCGGCATGGTAATTGCCACTATTCTGTCAGCTCCTCTCCGTTGTAGATCAGGGTCTCCATCGGCTCGCCGTTCTCCTCGGCGGTCTCGACCCACTCCAGCCGGAACATGAGCGCGAGCACGCCGTCCGACATGTCGGTCTCGATCGTGTCCGCGATCTCCAGCACCACGCCGCCGACCGGGATGCCTGGCCGCAGCGCACAGCGCAGCGCCTGCGCGGCCTCCTGGACCTCGTCGCGCGGCCGGCGGCTGTTTGCCGGATAAAAATATATCTCCACATCTGCACCGGTCTCCGCATAATCGTCCGTTCCCATGCCGTCCGTGGTGGTCAGGTCAATGCGGTAGGAGCGCCGCGCGACCGGCTTGCTCACGTCCTGCCGGTCGCGCTCAGCGGGCAGCCCTGCGTCTTTCAGCGTCTGGCTTACCACCGCGCCGAGGGTGTTATTCAGGTCTTTCCACGTGATCATATCTTGCGGA
>USSI01000274.1 GCA_900557315.1 uncultured Butyricicoccus sp.
GGACGGCACGGCGATCACCTTCACGCCGCAGAACAATCTCAGCCGGGCGGAGGCGCTGGAACTTTTATCGGAGATTGACCGTCTGACAGAAAAAGTGGTTGCGGAGACCGTCACCGAGGACATGACCCCGGCCGAGAAGGCAGAGGCGCTTTATACCTACGTGACCGAAAATGTGAAGTATGACCAGCGGTATTATGCGGACCGCGTCAATATGCCGTACGATTCGCAGACCGCCTATGGTGCGCTGCACGATGGCCTTGCCATCTGCGGCGGCTATGCGCAGGCGGTGCAGAGCCTGTACGAAGCGGCCGGCATCCCGTGCTATACGGTCACCGGCACGATGGGCAGCGAATACCACATGTGGAACATTGCCTATCTGGACGGCGCATGGCGGTACTATGATGCAACCAGCGACCGCGGGCGCGCGGACTACTGGTTTAACTGTTTCGGCGTATCCGCGGAGCAGCTTACGCGGTATACCTGGGATACAGAGTGGGTAGAACGGCTGACACAGCCTGCCGTTTAACATGCAGCAACATGAAGCGAATAATATAAAAGGAGGAGTCATGTATGAAAAAGGGAGTATTGGCATGCAGCATCAGCCTGCTGTGCGCGATGATGCTGATGGGATGCGCCGCTGCGGGCACGGAGCCTGACGTGGAGGAGCCGGGCACGGAACTGGCGGAAACCACGCAGTACACCATCGCGGAAGCCGCTGACCTGATTGGGAAGGCGGATGCAGACATTGCTGACGCCTTTGGCGGCGGCGAGGAGAACTGGACCGAGGATCACTCCACCTATATCGGCCGGATATATGCAGCCGAGCTGTACGGTGAGCCGGTGACGATCCATGCGGTCTGCGGCGAAGAGAAAACCGTGGACGCGGTTTCCATCTGGATCACGGACGGCGAGCAGGAGGTGGCCGACGATCTGGTGACCACCTGGCAGGAGCGCATCACGGAGTACACCGGCGCAGAGATGCAGGACCAGGGCACGGCGGAGGAGTCCGGCACGCAGTCCTGGAAATGGAATACGCGCGATACGTTCTATACCCTGAGACTGCTGGATAATATCCTGACGCTGGATATCAACCCGGCGGTCGGCGAACTGAAATAAGGCCGCTGTCCGGCGGTACAAAACAAAGGGGCGTCCCCGCGGGGACGCCCTCTTTTTGTCCCGGTGCGGTAGCGTTTCCCGGCGCGCTGTGCTAAACTGGACACAGCACGCAGAGGTGCGGAAGGAGGTTTACCGTGATGCAGTTTATCCACCACACAGCGTCCCCGCTGGGCGGCATCACGCTGGCAAGCGATGGGGAGCGCCTGACCGGCCTGTGGTTCGACGGGCAGAAATACTTTGCGGAAGGCCTGCCGACGGCGCATACGGAGGCCGAACTGCCCGTATTTGCGCAGACGCGGCGTTGGCTGGCACAGTATTTCGCCGGGCAAAATCCGGATTTCACCCCGCCGCTCGCCCTGCATGGCTCGCCGTTCCGGCTGGCGGTGTGGGAACTCCTGCAGCAGATCCCGTACGGATGCGTTGTGACCTACGGGGAGCTGGCCGCCCGGCTGGCGGAGCGGCGGGGCGTGCCGCGGATTTCCGCGCAGGCGGTCGGCGGCGCGGTGGGGCACAACCCGGTGTCGGTGATCGTACCGTGCCACCGCGTCGTGGGAAGCAGCGGCAGCCTGACCGGTTACGCGGGGGGTATAGGGAAAAAGGCTGCGCTGCTGCAGCTGGAAGGCGTGGACATGGGGCGGCTGTTTGTCCCTGAGCGGGGGAGCGCGCTGTGAACAGCCGGGACAGCAAAAAACAGGCTTGACGCGAAGTCAAGCCTGTTGTGTTATGTACTTTCCGAGGGCGTCTGGGTGGGCAGGTGCAGCAGACGCGAAATGGTATGGGCGACCGGCAGGAAAAACTGCAGGCAGGGGCCGTACAGCGTCAGCGCAATGATCGTACCGATACCCAGCGTGCCGCCCATGCAGAAACCGGCGGCGATGCAGCAGGCGTCCCACAGCATACGCGCCCAGCGCAGCTGCAGGCGGGGGAATTTTTCATCCGCAATGACCGGGAGAAGGTCGTTCGGGCACGCACCCGCGCCCGAGCGGACCGAGATACCGATGCCGATGCCAACAATGACACAGCCCAGCGCAACCAGCACCAGCGTCAGCGCCATCGGCCGGGTGCCCGGGACAACGCGGCTGAAGATGCCGGCGTAAAAGTCCACGATCGGGCCGGTGCAGAACATGGTAAATATCGTGCCCGGACGGATATGGCGGCGGTCCGTGAATACAATCACCACGAGGGAAAGCAGCATGATGATGGTGGTAGAGGTGCCGTAGCTTACCCCGGCCGTGCGCGAAACGCCCTGTACCAGAACCATGAAGGGGTCCGCGCCGATATCCAGCGCGACAAACAGCTGCGAGCCGCATTCGGTGACCAGCAC
>USSI01000275.1 GCA_900557315.1 uncultured Butyricicoccus sp.
CTGACTGCGAAGGAATATGCGCTGCTGCGCAAGCTGGCGGAAAACCGCGGCAATATCGTCACGATCGACGCACTGTGCCGCGCGGCATGGGACGACGAAAACTTTGGTTACGAAAACACATTGATGGTCCATATCCGCCGCCTGCGCGAAAAACTTGAAGAAAATCCATCCAAACCGCGTTGGCTGCTGACGGTGCGCGGGCTGGGCTATAAGCTCGCGCGGGAGGAAGCGCCATGAAGGGGCTGGGACGGATTCTGGGGCGGTATGTCGGCGCGGCGATTGGGGTAGGCGTGTTCCTGCTCGCACTGAATATTGCGGTATTTGTTGCGTTTATCCTGCACTGTGCGCAGGATGTGCCGGAGATCGAAGACCGGGTCAGCGTGATTGCGGCGGGCGTCAAACAACAGGCGGACGGCAGTTTCGCGGTTTCGGACGCGGCGCGCACGGCGCTCGACGAGCGCTATGCGTGGGCAATGCAGCTGGATGAAGCCGGAAGCGTGATTTGGAGCGACCGCATGCCGGAAGGCCTGCCGCAGCATTACACGGCAAGCGAGATTGCGTCGTTTTCGCGCTGGTATCTGGAGGATTATCCGGTTTATGTCTGGGCGGATGAAGACGGCCTGCTCGTACTGGCCAGCCCTGTGGGCAGTGAATGGAAATACCTGATGCAGTCCTCCACCTATATGATCGAACAGGCGTCGGTCTGGGTTCCAGCGGTGCTCATCCTCAACCTGTTGGCGGCGTTGGCGCTTGCCCTGCTGCTGGGCTGGCGTATGTATCGCGCCGCCGCGCCGCTGGCACAGGGGATCAGCGAGCTGGCAGCAGGGGAGACAGTCAAACTCTCCGAGCGCGGCGTGCTGGGGCTGCTGTCTGCTGATTTGAACCGTGCGTCAGACAAGCTGCTTGCGCAGCGTGTGCTGCTGAACAAACGCGACCGCACACGTACTGAATGGATCGCAGGCGTGTCGCACGATATCCGCACGCCGCTGTCGCTTGTGCAGGGAAATGCCGCCCAGCTGGAGGCGGACTGCGCCCTGCCGGAGGCGGCGCGGCGCAAAGCAGCGGTAATACGCGAGCAGAGCCAGCGCATTGGAAAGCTGGTCAGCGACCTGAACCTTGCCTCCAAGCTGGAATACGAACTGCAGCCCCTGCATATCGCCGTATTCCGTCCGGCGGCCATGCTGCGTGCGGCCGCGGCCGACCTGTTGAACGGGCTGCCGGATGGGCGTGTATCGCTGGCAGTTGACATCCCGCCGGAGGCTGGTGCGCTGACCGTCCGCGGGGATGAAACCCTGCTGCGGCGGGCAGTGGACAACCTGCTGCGCAACAGTGTCCTGCACAATCAGGGCGCGGTGCAGATCGGATTGGCGCTCGCGGCAGATGAGCGCTCGTGGACGGTCACGGTGACAGACAATGGAACCGGTTTGCACGATGCATTGCTGCAGCGCCTGCGCCGCCCGCAGGAAAAAGCGCTGCCAGCACACGGGCTGGGCCTTGTGCTGGTGCAGCAGATTGCATCCGCGCATGGCGGCACGGCGCGGTTTGAAAACATCGCCCCGGGCCTGCGGGTGACCCTGTGCTTTCCCCGGCAGGACGAATGAAGCGCGACAAATTACGCTTCATTCCGCCCGAGTTTTTTTGTGAAATATTTTTGCCGCAACACCCTTCTCACACCATATGTTGTTTGCTATAATAGAAAACAACACAAAATAACGCAGATGAGAGGATAGAT
This sequence comes from uncultured Butyricicoccus sp., assembly GCA_900557315.1. Taxonomy (GTDB): domain Bacteria; phylum Bacillota; class Clostridia; order Oscillospirales; family Butyricicoccaceae; genus Agathobaculum. The sequence continues at coordinate 1,733 of USSI01000275.1, forward strand.
TATGGTTCGCGTCATCAAAAAGGACAACACCAGAGAAGCGTTTAATATCCAGAAGGTTGTCATCGCTGTCAATAAATCGGCCAACCGTGTGCTTTATACCTTTACAGAGGAAGAACTGCAGGCGATCTGCAGCCACGTCGAAGGCTATATCCGGGATCACGGCATGACCGAGGTACAGATCTGGCAGATGCACAACATCGTTGAGGCCGCGCTCGAATCTGTGCGCCCTGAGGTCGCCAAGAGCTACCGCGATTACCGCAACTATAAGCAGGATTTTGTCGGCATGCTGGACAGCGTGTACAAAAAAAGCCAGTCCATCATGTATATCGGCGACAAGGAAAACTCCAATACGGACTCCGCGCTGGTCTCCACCAAGCGCAGCCTGATTTTCAACCAGCTCAATAAGGAGCTGTACCAGAAATTCTTCATGAACACCGAGGAACTGCAGGCCTGCCGGGACGGCTATATCTACGTCCACGATATGTCCGCCCGCCGCGATACCATGAATTGCTGCCTGTTTGACGTGCAGCATGTGCTGCAGGGCGGCTTTGAGATGGGCAACCTCTGGTACAACGAGCCGAAAACGCTCAACGTCGCGTTCGACTCCCCCGACGCCGGTGCGGGCGTCATCGGTCTGTACGCC
>USSI01000276.1 GCA_900557315.1 uncultured Butyricicoccus sp.
ATCGCGTGCGCCGTCCGCCATCAGGTATCCGCCTCCCGGGTGATCTCATACTCATTTTTGTAATCGGATAACTCGTGTCCAATTTGAACACGGAATTTTTCCCCGCCGAGCGTCACGATCTCGCCCGCGCGCAGCACGACCGCCTTGGGACAGATTGCCACATAGGTCAACGTGGTGGTGTCGTGCGTATCGCCCTGGGTAAAGCCCTCGTATTTCTCGGTCAGGCAGACCGGGAAGCTGAGCACCTGCTCGGTAGTCAGAGAGGGGTTATTGAGGGCATTCTTCTCGACCTTGGTGCGGCGCACCGTGCCGGTCACCGGCTCGATCATGGCGGTCGATGCCTCCATGTGGCCACGGTCGGGATATGTCAGATCGGACAAAAACAGGAAGTGCCCGCGCCAGCGCAGCGCCTGATGCAGCGTCAAGGGCTGCTGCCGCATGGTGGCGCGCCATTCCTCGCGCCCTGCGCCGACCGTGGAGAACAGGCTGCGCTTGCCGGTTTTTTCGACCTTTGCCCAGGTGGTCTTGGCCTCGGTCCATTCCCATCCCGTCTTGTCCGCCTTTTCGGCGAGCGTCAGGATGGTCACGCGCTCACGCATCTCACCCGCCCGAACCATTGTCCGCACCTCCGTAGTTGCACCGCAGCTTGAGCTGCGTCAAAAACTGCCGGGCGATCTTCGGCACGCTCTCTGCGGCCTGCTGCGCGTCGGACGCGCGGCCGTCATACAGATTCAGCGTCATCGCATAGCAGATGATATCGTACATGGATGGGCTGGCCTCGCGGACGCAGCCCGCGCCCGCGAGATACTCGTCCGCCATATCCATGAAGCCGCAAATCAGCTCATCGTCGTCCGGATAGTCCACCTTCATGTACTTCTTGCAGGCTGCGAGCCGCTCCTCGGCGAGGGCGGCCTGCGCGTCACTTGCCCGGTCCATCAGGTGGACTCCTCATCAGGGTCGGTCAGCGAGATTTTCGCCGCGACGACTGCGTCCTCGTCCGTAGTCACCGCGTCCAGACGGGTGATCGCGCGCACCTCGGTCGAGTTGGTGTTCCATGCGTTGCCGCCCACATCGGTGGAGTCGATCTGCATGGTCTGGCGGCGGAACAGTGTGCCGAACGCCTCAAAGTCGCCCACATACAGCGGCGTGGTCGGGGTCTCGGCATTCGGCAGCACAGCGTCGGACACCACATGCACCGTGCGGCCGCCGATCATGTACTGGCTCGGCTGCACCGGGTTGGGCTGGAGCAGCGGACGGCCCTGCGCGTCCTCGAGGGTGTCGAGGAAGTTAAAGCCGCTCTGGTTGGTCAGATACGACGCGCCGGACGCGATCATCGGGTCGAGCAGCGTGTTCACCATCGTCTTGATGGATTTGAGCGCGCCGGTCGGTGCTACCGCGGTCGCAGACGCATCCAGCGCGGTCAGCAGGGACAGCAGCAGGGTATTCTCGGTGATGACTTCCTTTTTCGCCAGCCAGCGGGACAGGTACGACATCAGGTTCTGGTCGGTGTCCTTGAGCAGATCGTTGGACACCGGCACGATCAGCGCGTAGTCCTCGACCGTGAACTTGATCTGCTCGAATGCGGGCTTATCGTCCTTGCCGATGGTGCCCATCTCGGCGACCTTGGTAAAGCCCTTGGTCGGCTGGGTGTCGTAGACGCGCGAGCCTGTGTTGGTGGTGACGGTCTCGACGTGGAACAGCGCAGACAGCGGGTTGAGCGCGCGCTTGCGCTCGTTGATCATGGTCTGGATGTCCTGCGGCACAATCAGGCCGCCGTCCGCGGGCGTGCCCTCGGTCATTGCGCCTTCGTCGCGCACGGCGCGCATCACGATGTCCGCGTTCTCAAGGAATCTGGCGCGGTCGCCGCGGGCGCGGGCGCGGATGCACTCGCAGAACGCATGCAGGCACTCATTCGAGTTGACCGGCGTGCCGGGTGCGCCCGTCGGCTGTGCGCCGTCCGATACGCCCGAGGGAATCTTCTCCTCAGCGTCCATAATCGCTTTGACACGGGCGATCTCCGCGTCGATCGGCGCAAGCTCAGCCTGCGCCGCGTCAAATGCGGCCTGGTCATTCGCCTTGTCGGCAGCCTTCATCCTGTCCAGCAGGGGCTTTTTCTTTGCCAGCAGATCCAGCAGTCTCTTTTTCATATCGTAAAATCCTCCTGTCAGTCGTAGAGAATGGTCATGTTCATATCGGCTTCGGCCAGCGCGATCGCACGGGCGCGCGCCTGGGCGGTTTCGGCGTCATCATCCGTTTTGCCCGCCTGCGGGTCGCCGCCAGACTGGTGCGCCTCGCGGTACGCTGCGCGCAGCTTCTCGATGTCCGGCATGCCGCCCGCGGCGTTAAACACGTTCATG
>USSI01000277.1 GCA_900557315.1 uncultured Butyricicoccus sp.
CTGCCGCCTTCGTCTTCGGCGATCACCTGGGCTTCACCGCCGGATTTGACCCGGAGATGCTGGTGCCGGTCATCCTGGGCAAGCTGGTAGGGGGCGTCACTGCAATTTTTGTGGCCATGGCCATTACAGGAGGGAAACACCATGACAAACGCCACTGCCATCTCCCGCTCCCGTGTGTGGAGCGTGCTCACCACTCCCGCCGCCATCCCCCAGACGGGGCCACGGCTGAAAACCAATCTGGACACGGATCTGCTGAAGCTCATCGCCATCGCCGCCATGCTGATCGACCACATCGGCGGCGCGTTCTTCCCCGAGGCCGGCTGGTTCCGCTGGATCGGCCGCCTCGCGTTCCCCATCTTCTGCTACTGCATGACGGTCGGCCTGCTCTACACGCGGGACATCAAAAAATACCTGTTCCGCCTCGGGCTGTTCGCGGTGATCTCCCAGCCGTTCTATGTGCTGGCCTTCCATCCGCACGACTTTGTGGCGGAGTTTACCAACTGGAACATCTTCTTTACGCTGCTCCTCTCCCTGCTCGCCATGTACGGTCTCAAGGAGCGCAAATGGTGGCTGTTCCTCGCGGCGTTCCTCGTGGTTTCGCTCTGGAACTTTGATTACTCAGGCAACGGCATCATCTATATGCTGATCTTCTACCTGTGCCGCAATCATCCGGTTGTGGGCGCGGTGCTGTACTGCGCGCAGTATATCTCCTGCCTCGGCGTCCTGCCGGGCGACCCGCTGAACCTCACGATCGGCGGATTCTGCATCGACTGGTCGTTCTTCGCGATTTTTGCCGCACTGCCCATCTTTATCCCCACGCACTTTGAACCCAAAATCCCCAAGTGGGTGTTCTATGTGTTCTATCCCGCGCATCTGGCAGTGATCGCCGCGGTGCAGTTTATCCTCTGAGAAGTATTCGCCTCTAAGTCGAGCGGGGGTGCCCGTACCTCACGGGCGGGAACAGGCCGCTGCGCGCGGCGGGCGCACAAGAGGGGAGACACGAAGTTTCTCCCCTCTTGTGAATCACCCCTTTTCCTATAGGCAGGAGCACGCACATAGGCATCTGCCCAACGCTTTACGGCATTTGCTGCCGCAAATAAGGGCGCGCTTTGCGCGCAAGGTGCGTAACGCCAAAGTTTCCGCCGCCCATCTGCCCAAAGCAACAAGAAGGGCAGGTTCCACCCCACAGGAGAGGGCGCTCCCTCTGAGGTAGCAGCCAATCCCCTGCCTGTCGCAATGGCAACCGGGCGGCAGCCGGAAAGCATCACTTACCCTTGCGCGCGCAGCGCGCCCTGAAGGGAATGGGGTTGATTGGCAAGAAGAGGAAAACCGTAGGTGTTCCCCTTCTTGTCCGCGAGGCGGCCGCGCAGGCCGCATTTCAGCCCGTGAGGTACGGGCACTTCCGTCCGTCTTGCAGACGAATTATCCCCCGAGCGCACAATGTGCGCCCCTACGGCAGCCCAAGCGCCCGATGGGGCAAATCAAAAAACACAACCACTTTTCTCTTAGAAAGGAAGATACTCCATGTTATCCGTACAAAACCTGCACAAATCCTATCAGGTCGGCAAGACCACCTACGAGGTGCTCAAGGGCGTGTCCCTCGAGGTCGGCGACGGCGAGTTCGTCGCCGTCATGGGGCCGAGCGGCTCGGGAAAGACCACGCTCCTCAACTGCATCTCCTGCTACATCCCCGCGGACAGCGGCAGCATCACCCTGCGCGGCGAGGAGCTCGCCCGGCTGGACGAGGACGCGCTCGCAAAGGTGCGCAACCGCAAGCTGGGCTTTGTGTTTCAGGACTTCCTGCTGCTCGACGGCCTGACCGTGCGTGAAAACATCCTGCTGCCCCGCATCATCTCGGGCGAACACACGCGCGGCATGGAAAATGACGCGGACAGCCTGTGCGACGTGTTCGGCATCACCGCCATCCGGGATAAATACCCCGCCGAGATCTCGGGCGGCGAAAAGCAGCGCACTGCGGTCGCCCGCGCGCTCATCAACCACCCGCTGCTCATCCTTGCCGACGAGCCGACCGGCAACCTGGATTCCAAGTCCTCCCGCGCGGTCATCGACAGCTTTGCGCAGGCGCGGCAGGCGCTCGGCGCGACCATCTTCATGGTCACGCACGACTCGTTCGCCGCCTCGTTCTGTGACCGTGTGGTCATCCTGCGCGACGGCGTGGTATGGCGCACGCTCGAAAAGGGCGGGCAGCCGCGCGGCGCATTTCAGGACGAACTGCTGGACGCCATCCGGGAAATGTCGGCGGAAGCATGACCGCACGCCGGCGGGCGCGCAGTGCGCGCCCCTACGTCCGACCCTCGTAGGGGC
>USSI01000278.1 GCA_900557315.1 uncultured Butyricicoccus sp.
GGTCATTTTTGGCACCCCCCGGCTGGGTTCGAACCAGTGGCCTGTCGCTTAGGAGGCGACCGCTCTATCCAACTGAGCTACGGGGGCTTATACAGAAATTATTCAGTTATACAAGGCTCCGGGATTCGAACGGTTCGATTGTTAGGAGGCGGACCCTCTATCCCGGTGAGGTACGGGGGCGTGCTGAGAAAATATTCAGTTTTGCGGCAACAGAGGACAGAGGCCTGCCAGATGTTAGGAGGCAACCGCTCTATCCTGAACTGCGGGGCATGTTTAAGATTTGATACCGCTTACACTGGACGTCATAGAGCGCCAAACGGTGCGTACTTTTAATATAGTACTGCATTAACGATAAAATGTCAATTAAAAAGGGGGAGAAAAAACAGACCAAAATCCCGGATTGAACTTTGTTAAAATAAAAACATTGCATGACGGTGAATAACGTGTTATGATACAATTAAGTAAAATGGGGTAGTAGAAAAGTTTTACTATTTTGCCATTTTGCGACCAAAGGAGGGGCATATTTGTGAAACGAATGCATATCACTGAAACCGTACTGCGCGATGCGCAGCAGTCGTTAATCGCAACCCGTATGCCGTTTGATGATTTTGAGGCGGTCCTGGATGAGATGGACAAAGCCGGCTACCATTCCATTGAATGTTGGGGCGGCGCCACCTTTGACAGCTGTCTGCGCTACTTGAACGAGGACCCGTGGGAGCGCCTGCGTAAAATCAAATCACATATGAAGCATACAAAGCTGCAGATGCTGCTGCGCGGACAGAATCTGCTCGGTTATCACCACTATTCGGACGATACAGTGCGACGTTTTGTGCGCAAAAGCGTAGAAAACGGCATGGATATCATCCGTATTTTCGATGCGCTCAATGACCTGCGCAACATCGAAGTCGCAGTGGATGAGTGCCTGAAGGCCGGCGGCCACGCACAGGGCTGTATCTGCTATACGCTCAGCCCGATTCACAATCTGGAGATGTTTGTCTCGCTCGGCAAGCAGATCGAGGAGATGGGCTGCGACTCGCTGTGTATTAAGGATATGGCGGGCATCATGTCGCCGCAGGAATGCTTTGATCTGGTCACGGCGCTGCGCGGGAATATCCAGCTGCCGATCTATGTGCACACGCACGCAACTACTGGCCTTGGCTACATGACTTATCTGAAGGCGGCCGAGGCGGGCGCGGCAGGCATCGACTGCGCGACCTCGTGCTTCTCGGGCGGTACCAGCCAGCCTGCAACCGAGTCGGTCGTGTACGCGCTGAGCCAGATGGGCTTTGACTGCGGTGTCAACGCAAAGGAACTCAACCGCATCAACAATTTCTTCCTTCCGGTTAAGGATAAATTTGCTGAAAACGGCACGTTTGATCCCTACGTGCTGTCCACTAAGACCGACGCGCTGATCTATCAGATACCGGGCGGCATGCTGTCCAACCTGGTGGCGCAGCTTAAGGCACAGAATGCGATCGACAAGCTGGACGAGGTGCTGGATGAAACCCCGCGGGTACGCGCCGATCTGGGGTATCCGCCGCTGGTTACGCCGCTCTCGCAGATGGTCGGTGTACAGGCGACCGTGAACGTACTGCTTGGCGAGCGGTATAAGAGCATCGGCAAGGAGATCAAGAGCTATATCAAGGGCGAATACGGCAAGGCGCCGGGCCCGATCGACCCCGCGCTGTCGGAAAAGGTGCTCGGCGGTGAGCAGCCCATGACCGGCCGCTTTGCAGACACGCTTGCGCCGGAATATGAGGCGGCAAAGGAATACCTGGGCAGCCTGGCGCAGTGCGAAGAGGACGTGCTGTCCTATATCGCGTTCCCGCAGCAGGCGGAGCAGTATTTCAAGCGCCGCGAAAACACATACACCGCAAGCTATACGTTTAAGGAGGTCGGCTGATTATGGTTCAGGATCCGCTCAGCCTGTTGGACGCGCTGATGGTTGCCCTGTCCGGTTTTGTCATTGTTTTCATTATGCTGGCGCTGCTCTGGGGCATCATCATCGTGATTTCCCGTGCCGTTTCCGGCGTAGAGCACCGTGCCGCACCTGCGATGGCGAATGCGCCCGCAGCTGTGCCCGCAGCGGCAGTACCCGCCGCACCGGCCGCACCGGCGGCTGTGCCGCAGGTCGTGCTGGAAGGCATTGACGAAACGCAGGCGGCCTGCGTGATGGCAATCGTCAGCCATGAGACGGGCATCCCGCTCGATCAGCTCGTGTTCAAGTCTATCAAAGCGGTTTAAGGGGGAAATACAAGATGAAATACATGGTAACGCTTAATGGCAAACAATATGAAG
>USSI01000279.1 GCA_900557315.1 uncultured Butyricicoccus sp.
CAGCCCTGCCAAAAATGACAGGGCTGATGTAAAGTTTGGCGCAGCAGCGGACCGGGATGTAAAGAGCGGCGTGCCTGATGTAAAGTTTGGTTTGGCGGATGCGTCGGCCTGTGGTATAATTTACTGCGGTAAACAAAGGAGGAATGCCCATGCTTCGCATCGGCATCTGCGATGATTCGGCGGAGGCGCGGCTCAGCCTGCACGCCATGCTCGAGCGCCTGCTGGAAACGCGCGCGGTCGAAGCCCGGATCTACGAATTTTCCTCGGGCGAAGGGCTGCTCGGCTGGATGGAAAAGCACACGGGCGAGGTCGATCTCGTCTTTCTGGATATTGAAATGGGCGGCATGAACGGCATGGAAGCCGCCAAAGCCCTGCGCGCGCAGAGCGACACCTTACAGCTGGTGTTCGTCACCGGATACACGGATTTTGTGTTCGACGGTTATTCGGTCGGCGCGCTGGGGTATGTGATGAAGCCGCCGCAAGTGGAGCAGATTGAGGACGTGCTGACCCGCGCGCTCGCGGCGCAGTTCAACGAGGCGGACAGGATATTCCTGTGCCACAATACGGACGGCCTGTTCCGCATCCCGAAAAAGTCCATCCGCTACTTTTACTCCGACCGGCGGCTTGTCACCTGCGTAACCGACACGAGGACGCTTACCTTTTACGCCCGGCTGGACGACGTGGCGGAGTCGGTCGGCGCGTCGTTTGTGCGCATCCACCAGCGCTATCTGGTGCGCGCGGGCGCGGTTGACCGCGTGGAGGGCGGCACGGTCGTAATCGGGGAGGAAAAGCTGCCGGTCAGCCGGTCGTACCAGTCCACCGCGCTCGCAGCCATTGCGCGTGCCATGCTGGAATGAGGGGGGCGCACAGGATGACAGCATGGGATTATATTGTCTGGGCGCTGACCTGTGTGTTCGGCGGCATTTTCCCGGCGCGCACCGCGCTGTATTTCCTCGCCCCGGCGAAGGGGCGGGTACGCTGGATCGTGCCGTATCTGGTGACCGGCGCGGCGCTCAGTATGCCGACCTGGGCAGGGGACGGCAACCCGCTTTACTATTTCCCGTTCCTGATCGCCGCGTTCCTCATCGGCTACGGCGGCGCACGGGCGGCGCGTCTGGTCGTAGGTATGATCTTTTTCGAGTGGATCATTGCGTGGAGCATGATCGTGGACACGCGCGCGGTGCTGCCCGGCTCCGGTGGCTACTGGGGCGCGATGGCGTGGAAGTTCGCCATGTGGGCAGCGGTGTGGCTGCTCATGCGCCGGGTGTTCCGGGACGGCAAGCAGGTCGCCCTGTCCGGACGGCTGTGGGCGTTGCTCGGCTTGCTGGCGCTCTCGCCGCTGCTGAGTGAACTCGCGTTCTCCATGTGGGATATCCGCGCCTACACGCTGGACGGCACGGACGCGATGATCGACGCGGCGTTTTACACGCTGCTGCCCTTTGTGTTTGTCTCCGCGATCGCGCTGCTGTTTGCGGTTGTGCTGCTCTCGCGGCATCAGGCACTCGAGCAGGAGCACCAGCTCGCGGACATGCGCGAATTGTACTATCAGGGCATCCGGCGCGAACAGGAGCAGGTGCGCCGCCTGCGGCACGATATGCGCAACCACCTGACCGCGCTCTCCGGACTGCTCGAGCAGGGGGACGACGAGCGTGCGGCCGAGTATGTGCGCAGTTTGCAGGCGGCGACCGGCCCCTCCGGCGCCGGACGGTTTACGGAAAACGATACGGTCAATATCGTACTGTCCGCCAAGGCGCGCGATATGGAACAGGCCGGGCTGACGGCAGACATCAATGTGTCCCTGCCGGAAAATCTGCCCATTGCCGATCCCGACCTGTGCGCGCTGTTCGGCAACGCGCTCGACAACGCGATCGAGGCGGCGAAGGACGCTGCGGACAAGCGCATTACCGTGCGCGCCCGCGCGGACAAGGGACTGCTCATGCTGCGCGTCACGAATGCTTACGCGGGCACGCGGGAAGAGAAGCAGGACGGCCTGTTCGGCACCACCAAGGCGGACAAACGCGCGCACGGCTTCGGCCTGCGCGGTATGCGCGAGATTGCCGCGCGCTGCGGCGGTACGCTGGAGACCGCGGCAAAGGACGGCGTATTCGAACTGGTCGCCTGCCTGCCGCTGACCAAATAAAAAACGGCTTTGGAAAACCAAAGCCGTTTTCGCTTTATGATTTACTTTTGCTGCTGGCGGAGCTTGTAGTGCATCAGCTTGCCGGTCGCCGTGTGCGGCAGCTCGCTGACCAGATGGTACACGCGCGGCCACTTGTACGAGGACAGC
>USSI01000280.1 GCA_900557315.1 uncultured Butyricicoccus sp.
TTTACCGGTTAATCCTGCGTCAACGGGATTTCCGTGCCGCAGAATTCGATGGAACGGATTTCTTTTGTATTTATCAGATCGCTGAATGTGATGACGTCGAAAATGTCGCCGCTCAGATAGCTCATCTCAGACATGCTTCCCATGCGTCCAGTCGCAGTGTTTGGCGCTGTTTCCGAGGTGCCGTCTGCATACTGTATGGTGATGGGGAACCACCGGGGGGAGTCATCCGAATAAGGGGCGTAGCGGGCATCAAGTGCGCTTTTGATCTGTCTGGTATAGGGGCTGTTGGCATGTATGGCAATGGAGAGCGGCGAAATCGAAATGCTTTGCAGCGTCACGTCATAGCCCTGGACAGGCACCGTCTGATCTATTGTATAGGTGACGGAGCAGTCCGCAAAGTCCAGCGGAAACGAGACGCGCCAGCTGCCGGACACAACCGTCTCATAGGCTTCGCCCATGTCCGCCCCTTCCAGATCGTATAATTCCAGAACGGCGCGGTTCCCGGCGACAGACTGCCGGGTGGGTTCGCTCATGACAAGCGTAATCTGATTATCGCTGGCGTCGTCATCCTCCATTTTGACAAATCCGGAGCCGGTTGTTTGCTGGCCCGCTTTCAGTTCCCCGCTGAACCGGTAGCCGTCCTGGTCGAGCCCCGTCCCTTCGGGTGCGGTGAATTCCAGCAGGAGATACACCAGATTGCTGTCGCCGACGACCTGCTTTACCGCAAGCGTACCGTTATTGTTGGAATCTTTCCGATTGACAACATACGCGCCCTGTGCAAGCAGTTCCTCCTGCTCCGGCGTGGCGGGGTGGAGAAAATCGCGCAGCCCGTCCGCCAGCCCCATGGAAACAGCGGCGAAGGCGCTTGTGCCAATCAGGGCGCAAACCGCAGCACAGGCAAGCGCGGTGCGCCAGTGTTTACTGCGGGGCCGTGCCGCCGGTGTTGTCCCGTATTTTTCCCGGATGCGGCGCAGCATCCGTGCCTTCTGCTCCGCTGTCGGATTAAGCCTGTCCATATGACTCTGTTTCATGGATACTCCCTCCCAGATTGTTTTTCAGTTTTTCGCGTCCCCGCTGCAGCCGCGTGCGGATGGTGCTCTCCCGGCAGTTCAGCAGCGCGGCCAGTTCCTTTGCCGGATACCCTTCCATATAGTGCAGATAGAGTGGTATACGGTATTTTTCCGGCAGTGCAAGCAGCGCTTCCAGCAGTTCGGACGGTCCCTCCTCCCGCATGGGGACGGCAGGCTCGGGCAGCTCGTCCAGCCCGACCCGCTGCCGCCGCCACCACGAACGCAGCATGTCACGGCAGATATTTTTTGCCGTCAGAAGCAGCCAGCCCCGCTCGTGGTTTTCATCGCGGAACACCGGCTGCTTCTGCAGGTACCGGAGGAATACCGACTGCACCGCATCCTCTGTGTCTGCGCGGCTGCGCAGGTACACATAGAAGATGCGGTAGACGGCGTCCACGTTGCGCGCATACAGCGCTGTCAGCGCATCCGTGTTTGCTTCTGCGTGCATCTCTGTCCACCTCCTTTGTATGGGAAACGACCGGGGAAGGCGAAACGTCCCAAACAGGTCGAAAGTTTTTCCGGTGCGGGGATAAAATACCCGTACGGCGCGGGATGGTACTGTACTTTTGGGTGCAGGCTGTGCTATAATAATCCAAAAGGGGAGCGGCTTTGCGCGCCGCCCCCCATATTCCAAAAAGCAGGCGGCGGCGCGGGGCCGCCCAAAGCCCGCTTACCATCAAAATATGCCGTGCGCGGCCGCGCGGTCACAGGAGGAAGTACATATGGAAATCAAACTGTCCCCGTCCATTCTTTCGGCGGATTTTGCCAATCTGGAGCGTGATATCAAAATCGCCACTGATGCGGGCGCGGAATATGTGCATGTAGACGTGATGGACGGCCATTTTGTGCCCAATATCACGATCGGCGCGCCGGTCGTCAAGGCGCTGCGTAAGGCGACTGACAAGGTGCTCGACGTGCACCTGATGATCTCGGATCCGGACCAGTATCTGGACGATTTCATCAAAGCGGGATCGGACATCATCACGGTACATTATGAATCCAACGGCGACACGCTTGAACAGCTCAAAAAGATCAAGGCGGCGGGCGTCAAGGCGTCCTGCACGATCAAGCCGGGCACCCCGGCGGATGTGCTGTTCCCGGGCCTGCAGGGTCAGCACGAAGGCCCGGTTGCCCTGGTCGTCCTTCGTCTCACCCACGATCCGGCCCGGCAGTTTGCGGGTCATGGCGGCCGTGGCAGCCATGAATCCCAGAT
>USSI01000281.1 GCA_900557315.1 uncultured Butyricicoccus sp.
GCCCTTGCCGATCATGCAGGCGAGGCCTGCGTCCAGCAGGCGGGGCGCAAAGGGATCCATACGGCCCGAGGTCGTCGGCCCGACCGAGCCGATCACCTGGCCGGGTTTTGCAGGCGTGGGGCCGGCGTAATAGATCGCCGCGCCGTCCAGATCAAACGGCAGCTGCTCGCCCGCGTCCATCGCCGCAACGATTTTCTTATGCGCCGCGTCGCGCGCGGTGTATACCGTGCCGGTCAGCGAAACCGTATCGCCTGCGCGCAGTTTGGGCGCCATCTCCTTGAGTTGTTCGGTTTTCAGGTCATAGTGCGCCATATCTCATTCCTCCGTTTTCGGCCGCAGATTGTTGAGCACCTCACGCAGCCCGTTTTTGGACTTATCCGCCTCGCCTTTGCCCAGCGCCGCGGTAATGCGGTCGATCTCGCCCAGCACCTCGCCCGCCTTGCGCGCCATTTCCGCCGACTCCTGCTGGCTGCGCGCCAGCACGGTGCGGTAATTTTCCTTGGTGGCATCCAGCTGGCGCTTGACCTGGTCGATCATCTCGAGCGACTGCCGCCGCAGTTTCTGCAGCTCGCTTTTTGCATCCTCCTCGATCTGTTTGGCGCGCCGGTAGGCCGAAAGCTCCATCTCCGCAATCTTGTCTTTGGAAGCGTCGTACTCCCCGCATTTGGCGGACAGCTTTGCGTTTTCCGCTGCCAGCCGGTCGTTCTCGGCCGCAAGCTCCTCCGCGCGGGCATTCTGCGCCTCGATCTCGCCGGTCTGCAGGGAAAAGCCCCTTTCGATCTCGTCCAGCTGGGCGCGGATTTTGTCCGTGTCCAGCGTCATCTCCCCGAGGCGCTCGAGCAGCTCTGCGTTTTTCCCGGTCAGCGTTTCGTTTTGTTCACGCAGTTCGGTCAGCGCAGACTGCGCTTCGGTCAGCTGGCGGCGCAGCTCCTCGGTCTCGGAATAATATTTGCTATCGGTCTGTTCTATGTACTGCAGCACGTCCTCGCGCTTAAAGCCGCCGAACAACGCGCCGCGGAACCCTCTGTTCTGCTCGTCCATTGCAATTTATCCTCCACGAAACAGTCTTTATCTATAATAGTATAACAAACCCTCCCCCCAATAGCAACCCAAAATACGGCAGCCGGGCGCGTCTCCCCTTGCATTCACCCTGCAAAGATGTTATGATAATCCTATCTATCCTGTTGAATCGGAGAAACGAATTATGTTGGAACTCAAAGATTTTGAAGCGGCGGCCGACCGCCTGAAAAACGTCATCCATGACATCCCGCTGTCCACGTCGTGCACTTTTTCCGCCATGACGGGCGCAGAGGTCTACCTGAAATATGAAAACCAGCAGAAAACCGGCTCCTTCAAGGTGCGCGGCGCCTACAACAAGATCATGAAGCGCTACGCCGAAGGCGGGCTGCAGGCTGTGGTCGCCTCCTCCGCGGGCAACCATGCGCAGGGCGTCGCGTTCGCGGCAAGCTCGGTGGGCGTCAAGTCCACGATCGTCATGCCCCGCTCGACGCCGATCGCCAAGGTCTCCGCGACCCAGGGCTACGGCGCGGAGGTCGTGCTCGCAGGCAACATTTACGACGAAGCCTATGCCAAAGCATGCGAGATCTGCGAAGAAACCGGCGCGGAGTTCATCCACCCGTTTGATGACGAGGACGTCATGGCGGGCCAGGGCACGATCGCGCTTGAAATCCTGCGCGACCTGCCGTTTGTGGACATGATCTTCGTGCCTGCGGGCGGCGGCGGGCTGATTTCCGGCGTGGCGGCCTGCGCCAAGCAGATCAACCCGCGCATCCAGGTCATCGGCGTGCAGGCCGAGGGCGCGCCGGCAATCGCAAATTCCTTCCGCGCGGGCTCGCTCACCCCGTCGGATACTGTGCGCACCATCGCGGACGGCATCGCGGTCAAGACGCCGGGTGAAACCACGTTCCAGTATATCCAGCAGTATGTTGACCGGGTGGTTACGGTTTCGGACGATGAAATCTCCTCCGCTGTCCTTCTGCTGCTTGAGCGCGCCAAGCAGGTTGTCGAGACCTCGGGCGCGGCTTCGCTTGCTGCAGTGCTCAACAACAAGGTGGATGTCAAGGGCAAAAAGGTCGTCTGCGTGCTCTCCGGCGGCAACATTGACGTGTCCTTCATCCATAAGATTGTGGAAAAGGGCCTTGTCACCCGGTGCCGCCATCTCAAGTTCTCGACCATCATGCCGGACGCGCCGGGCGCGCTCGAACGCTTCGCGCATCTGGTTGCCGAGCATAACGCCAACATCATCCGCTTCCAGCACG
>USSI01000282.1 GCA_900557315.1 uncultured Butyricicoccus sp.
CCACTGCGCTGACTGAGGCGGGCGTGTCCTTCCGCCGCTCGGGCGAGAATATCGCCTACGGCCAGTCCACCCCGCAGCAGGTGATGAACGCCTGGATGAATTCGTCCGGCCACCGTGCGAATATTCTGAACGAGAATTTCACCACCATCGGTGTGGGGTACACGGTGATTAACGGCACGGCGTACTGGGCGCAGCTGTTTACGGCATAAATCACTTGTTAATCAGAAAACAGGCCGCTATGCGGCCTGTTTTTCTGCTGTATGGCTGCGGGTCACGCGGAGAGGGGATACTCAGTGCCGTTTACGATGACCGACTGTACATCCGCAAGGTCGAAGGTGCGGGCGAGGACATAGACGACGGTATCGGAGTCGAAGCCGGCGTCCGGGCCGAAGCCCAGTGCATACAGCGTCTGGTCGATGCCGACGCCATCCCCGGATTCGTTTTCGCGCATGACAAGCTCAGAGCCGTCCTTCATTTTCACCGCGATCCGCTCGATCCGGTCGATCAGCATTTCGCCCGGCTGCTGCGCGGTCATACGCAGGCCGATCTGGGACAGGGTGATGCTGCCGTCCGCGCTTTTCAGACTCGGCATATGTTCAAAGTCCGCCATGGACACCTCGAGCGCAATATAGCCGATGCCCACACCGCTGGAAACCGTCTGCATTTTGCCGGCCTCCTGTGCGACAAAACGCAGGGGCGTGCCCGGCGTATAGTCGCCGCTCGGGATGAACGCGCCTTCGATATAATAGTCGTTTGCAGTCGAGCGGCTGGTATCCAGATAAAAGGCGCTCCCGCAGAAGCCATCTTCACCGTACATCACATTAAAGTTGTATTGCCCATCTTCACTGCTGTAGCATTCAGACAGATTGCTCCATACCACATCGGGCAGGTTCTGATACTGCGGATGCAGCTCCAGAGTGCCGAAGGGCATCACGCCGTCGCCCGACTTGTTTTCCAGGTGCAGGCTGACCAGCCCTGCGCCCGCGCTCTCGTCAAACAGCACGGATTCGACCGACAGGCGGTATTTTTCGTTCTCATCTATCAGCGTACCCGGCGCGGGCGTGGTGACATATTCCGTGATGGGGGCGTCCGTACCGTCCGGGAAGAACAGCGGGAAGCCGCCGCTGACGCCTGCGGCAAACGCCGTACCGCCGATGCACAACGCGGCGGCAATCCCGATCGAAACGGCGCGTTTGAACGGGAAGCGCCGCACCTGCTGGGGCTGCACGGGCAGGCTGTCCAGCGTCTGGCGTACGCGCTGGTCAAATTGTTCGCTCATTTTCGGGAAATCGTTATGGTTCATCATGCAAAGCACGCTCCTTTCAGGTCTTTGCGGAGCAGTTCGCGCGCCGTGCGCAGGCGGCTTTTGACCGTGCCCTCAGGCACGCCGAGCAGTGCAGCGACTTCGCGCGTTTTGAACCCCTCCAGATAATACAGTACCACCGGCAGACGGTATTTTTCATCAAGCGACAGCAGCGCTGCATACAGGTCGCTGTGATCGTCGGGCATGGGCGCGGGGATGGCCTCGGCCTGCTCCGGCTCATAGGGTGCGAGACGCTGCCGCAGGCGCAGTATGGCGCTGCATTCATTGATGAGGATGCGCGTCAGCCAGGTTTTGAAGTATCTGGGGTTGCGCAGCGTCCCAAGCTGCTCCCACGCGCGCAGGATGGCCTGCTGTGCCGCATCCGCGCAGTCGTGTTCACTGCCTAGCATGGCCTTTGCCACACGGTACAGGGTGGGCTCGGCCTCGAGCACCGCGGCGGTAAATTCACTTTTGTCCATCATGGCGGATTGCTCCTTTCCGAAAGCGTTTGGCGGCCGCCGGAAACCTGCTTTCAATGATTAGATGAACGGGGACGGGATTTGGTTTGCGCGGAAGAGGGATTTTTATTCGTACACAAAATGGGTGCCAAAACGTGATGACTGCCAGTATTTTCCGCAAAAGTGCAACATTCGGTTTCAAATAAAGTGTGCAAAATTGATAGACATTGAACGGGTTATATGCTATACTGACCCTGTCGGATGCAACCGGATACAGCCGGCTGATATAGGGATACATCAACTAAATGATATAAATTATCAAATAAAAATTTTTATTTATTTTTCTTAAAAACTATTGACATTTGGACGGAACAATACTATACTTAAGATGTTCCAATTAGAGAAAGGAAGGAACGAATTGAGAATCACACATGAGGCGGATTATGCGATTCGTGTGACCTACTGCCTGGCGCTGAACGGTGGGAAACAGTGCGCAAAAGATATA
>USSI01000283.1 GCA_900557315.1 uncultured Butyricicoccus sp.
GTCGAGCGCGGCGGTGATCTGCGCGGGCGGCAGATCGAGCGCCTGCGCGATCTCGCCCGCGGACGGCTCCTGCGGCAGGCGCTGCTCGGGCAGTTCGATGATCTCCAATTTACAATATGCGCCGAGGCGCTTGGCGTATTCCTTTACTGCCTCGGCCCAGAATTTTTCCCCCAGCTTGCCCACGCAGATCAGCCGGACAGAGAGCATGACGCGCCCTCCTCTCCCCAGATCACCGGCTGTTCCATGCGCTCGCGCGGCGCGATGATGACCTCACACGCCGGCAGGCCGCGCAAAGCGGCGCGCGTCTGCTGGAGCGCCAGCTCCGGGATGTTGTTTTTCTCGCTCAGGTGCGCAAGGATGATGGTCCGTGTGCCGTTTTTGACCAGATCGGCCGCGAACACCGCGCAGTCCGGATTGGACAGGTGCCCCGCTGGCCCGGCCACGCGCATTTTCAGCGGATAGGGATACGGCCCGGCCTGCAGCATATGCGGGTCGTGGTTGCTTTCGAGCACGACCGTCCCGCAGCCGCGCAGGCACTCCGCCGCGTCGCGCGGCACAAAGCCGAGGTCGGTCGCAAAGCCGAACCGGCTTTCGCCGTGCTCCAGTATGTAGCCCACGCTCTCCGCCGCGTCGTGCGGCGTGGCAAAGGACGCAATATCCACATCGCGCACCCAGAAGCGCTCGCCGCTGTCAAAGGCGTTCAGGCGGTCGGCGCACTGCGGGTCCTTTTCCGCGAGCGCCTCCGCCGTGCCGCGCGAGGCAAACACCGGCGCGCGCCCCTTTTTGAGGAACATCGGCAGGCCCTTGACGTGGTCGATGTGCTCGTGCGTCAGCAGCACGGCGGCGATATCGTCCAGACCGAGGCCGATCGCGGCGAGCGCGGTCGTGATCTTGCGCAGGGACACGCCAAGGTCGATCAGGATCGCCGTCCCATCCGCCATATACAGGCCGCAGTTGCCTGACGAGCCGCTTGCAATGCTGTAATAATACCGTTCCGCCAAATTTGAAACCTCCAGATCGTATGAAAAAGCCGCGAACTTCCGTCCGCGGCCTCGCAACACTTTTTTGCGGCCTGCAAGCCGCATTGACCGGGCAGCCGCGCCGCAACAAATCGCGCCGCGCGCGATCATGAAACAGAAAATCGCCACGCGATTTTCATCCAAAAGCCCAGCTTTGCCGGGTTTTTGGATTCCTCGACCCAGCGCCCCGGGGGGCGCGTCCAAGGGGTATCGCGGACAAATTTCTCCGGAACTTGTCCGCGTATATAGGGGGAATCGGATTCCCCCTATACCTGTTTATGCCCGCTGCGCCATGCCCATCGAATCCGGGATCTCGGAACGGTACATATCCGCGCCGAGCGCCACGAACTTCTCGACCAGCGTCTCGTAGCCGCGCTCGATGTTCTGCACCTGCTCGACCTCGGTCACGCCCTTGGCCGCAAGGCCCGCAATGACCATCGCCGCGCCCGCGCGCAGGTCGTGCGCACGCACCGGCGCGCCCTTGAATTCCTCCACGCCTTCGATGACCGCGATCTTGCCGTCCTTCACGCCCAGATCGGCTTTGAACATCTCCCTTTCTGTTACGATGGTGCCGTTGCGAATAATCAAGTCCACAAATAATCCACCTTTCTTATCATCACACAAATACCACTTGCCTGAATGTGTCTGATTCCCCCTCCTCGTAACTGCCTGGCGGCAGGTAATGAATCACATGAGCCTGCATACCTGTACGGCGGCTGGAACAGCTTTGCGCGGGGGCTGGACTCCCGCCGCGCCCGGTTCTCAGCCCGGCGTTGCTTCATGGCTGTTTTATCATGGTGTATGGATATGAGCAAAAGGCTGTCGGCCAGACCTTTTCAGAAACAAACACATCAAAAAAACGGCATGAAGACCTTCTTTTATTATAAACATTCACCCCTCAAAAATGAAGCATAATTTCCGTTAAATTCTAAAATTGTGGAAATAGGAGAAAGTTACAGTACAGATTTGTACAAAATGTGAAATGATGAAAAGGGTATTGCATTAAAACTGTATGAAGTGTACAATGAGGCTGCATACATGTGCGGGCTGGACACTCACATTTATGGAAGGGGAAGAATGAGAAATGACAAAAAAGTACTCACAGGAACTTGTGCAGGGGTACACCATGAGCACGGTCATGGAAGAGGCTCAACGTTGTTTGCTCTGCCACGATGCGCCATGTTCCAATGCCTGCCCTGCGGGAACGGACCCTGCGAAATTTATCCGCA
>USSI01000284.1 GCA_900557315.1 uncultured Butyricicoccus sp.
CGATGTTGTCGAGCGGGATATGGCGGATGTTGACGAGCGAGACCCCGCCGACTTCGTCATACACCGGGTGGGAGGGCATGAATTTGGTGTAAAACGGGATCAGGGACACCTTGGCGCCGTTTTTTTCGCTGTTTGCAATGATGCCCTGCAGATAGGGGTATTCCTCCGCCTCGAGCGCGATGACGACCTCGTCCGGGCTGATCCGGTCGAGCACCTTGGCGAAGGCCTCGTAGGTGCCGAGGTAGGACAGGCCGGGGATGCAGTCGTGCGGCGCGAGGTAGTGGTCTACGCAGAAGCCGAGCGTGCGGTCGCGCGAGATCGCCTGATAATAGGCCTGCGCCTGCTCGCCGCACCCGACCAGCAGCACGTGCTTGAGGTTATAGCCTTTTTCGCGGAACATGCGCAGGATGCGGTGCAGGAACCAGCGCTTGCCTGCGATCAGCAGCGTCGCCAGCGCGAAAAAGATGAACAGCGTCCAGCGCGAGAGGTGGAACTCCTTAAAGACAAAGAAAAACGCGAGCATCAGCCCGAACAGGATCAGGTTGCAGCGCAGCAGCAGGCTGAATTCGGTCAGAAAATTTTTCGACCGGAACGAGCCGTACAGACCCATCAGGCTGTAAAGCAGCCAGAACAGCGGCGTGATAAACAGCGTGGCATACATATAATAAGAAAGGTCGATATGCCCCGGCTCGCCGTTGAACACATGGAAGCGGATGAAATAGGCGAGCGCCATGCAGGGGAACAGAATGAGCACGTCGGTCAACCCGTTGATCTGGTTGAGCGTCCTCTGGTTTTCCTTAATCAATGACGGTGCCTCCCTGAACGAATGGAGTTTTTCCATGATGCCACAGCGGCAAGCGCTTTCCAAAGCTGGGCGCAGGCCGGTGCGCCGCAGGTGGCATCATCGTGAAATAAGCGGTATCATAGCCGCCTTGCGGCCATTATGCGGCTATTATACCACAGATGGCAGGAAATTTCCACTGAATAACCCGGCCTGTCTTGACAAAAAGTACGGGATGGTTTAATATGCGAATGGGATAAAGTGGCTGCGCGGGCGGAATGGGTCGCCTGCGTTTTTTTGTGGAAGGCAGGTGATTGCGTGATGGGAGCGGAAAAAAAGGTGCTTTATGTGGCTTCGACATTCGGGCATCTTGCGTCCTTCCATCAGCCGTATCTGGCGTGGTTTCAGCAGCAGGGATGGACGGTGCACGCCGCCGCGGGCGGGGAGCCGTGTACGCTGCCGGGGGTCAGCCGGTGCATCCCGCTGCCGTTTGAAAAAAGCATGTTTTCCCCCAGGAACCTGGCTGCAGCGCGCGAACTGCGGCGTTTGATACGCACAGAACATTACCGGCTGCTCAGCCTGCACACCTCGCTTGCCGCGTATTTCGCGCGGCTGGCGCTGCTGCCGCCGGCGGGCCACCGCCCGGTGGTGATGAACACCGTGCACGGCTACCTGTTTGACCGGGATACCCCGCGCGCCAAACGCATGCTGCTGCTGGGCGCGGAGCGCATGACCGCACCTGTCACCGACTGGCTGCTGACCATGAACCGGCAGGACACGGGCATCGCGCGGCGGTACGGGCTGGGAAAAAATATCGTCCCCACCGGCGGCATGGGCGCGGATCTGGCGCGCTTCCGGCCCCCGGCTCGGCCCGAGCGGGAGGAGGCGCGTGCGCGCCTTGGGCTGCGGCCGACCGATGTGGCCATGGTGTATGCCGCGGAGTTTTCCGGCCGCAAAAACCAGGCGATGCTGATCGAGGCCATGCGCGGGCTGCCGGAAAACACCGTGCTGCTGCTGCCTGGGCGCGGCGACCTGCGCGAGGACTGCCGCCATCTGGCGGCGCGGGCCGGCGTAAGCGGCCGGGTGCACTTCCCGGGCTTTGTGCGCGATATGGAGACTTATTACCATGCCGCGGATCTCTGTGTATCCGCCAGCCGGATCGAGGGCCTGCCGTTCAACGTGATGGAGGCCATGGCCTGCGGCCTGCCGGTCGTGGCGAGCGATGTGAAAGGCCATCAGGACCTTGTCCGGAACGGGGAAAACGGCCTGCTGTACCCATACGGGGATGGAAAAGCGTTTACCGCGGCGGTCAAACGCCTGCTGGAGCCGGAACCGCGGCGCAGCATGGGCGAAGCCGCGCACCGGACGGTGCAGCAGTTCGGCATCCGGACCGTGTTCCCGGAATTGACCGCCATTTATGAAAAGGCCGCAAAGGGCTTCCGCTGAACGGCGCTTTATTATATA
>USSI01000285.1 GCA_900557315.1 uncultured Butyricicoccus sp.
TAAGGCGGTCTGCTTCGGCGAGGCGCTGAGGCCCGAGTTCAAGGCATACCAGCAGCAGGTTGTCACCAACGCCAAGGTACTGGCGGATGCGCTGCTGAAGCAGGGCTTTGATCTGGTTTCCGGCGGCACGGATAACCACCTGATGCTGATCGACCTGCGCAAAACCGGCGTCACCGGCAAGGAGCTGCAGCGCCGCCTGGATGAGGTTTATATCACCGCCAACAAGAACACCATCCCGAACGACCCGGAAAGCCCGTTCGTCACCTCGGGCCAGCGCGTCGGTACCCCGGCCGTCACCTCGCGCGGTTTCGGCGAGCCGGAAATGCTGCATATCGCAGAGTTCATCTGGCAGACCGCAACCGACTTCGAGAACAAGGCTGATGAAATCCGTCATAACGTGTGCGATATCTGCGCAAGCTTCCCGATTTATTGATTTTCAGATACCGCTCCCGATTGGGAGCGGTGTTTTTTTGTCTCCGGACGGCGGATAGACAATACTGCTGTATTTATATGTCACACCGGTAAAATGTTTGTAGAAAATAGACAATAACCTTGCGATTTCTTTCAGGTGTGTTATACTATATTGGTAAAGGTTATCATGAGCCAGTGGAAGGGCTTGAATTTTAAGCAAAGGGGAAATGCATTTATGGCAATGGAACTGAAACTGACCGGACTGAAGGGCTTTGTCGGAGAAGATGAAATCGCATGCATGGCGCCGCTGGTGCAGGCCGCACAGGATACGCTGCACGCCGGTACGGGCGCTGGAAATGATTTTCTGGGCTGGGTTGACCTGCCCGAGGCATATGACAAGGAAGAATTCGCCCGCATCAAGGCCGCGGCAAAAAAAATCCAGCAGACCTGCGATGTCCTGGTCGTCATCGGCATCGGCGGCTCCTATCTGGGTGCGCGCGCGGCGATCGAGTTCGTCAACGGCCAGATGTACAACGGCGTGCGCCCGGAAGGGATTCCGGAGGTTTACTTTGTCGGCAGCAACATCTCGTCGTCCTATCTGAACGACGTGGTCAAAATCATCGGCGAGCGTGATTTCTGCATCAATGTCATTTCCAAGTCGGGCACAACCACCGAACCTGCGATCGCGTTCCGTATTTTCAAAAAGCTGTGCGAGGACAGGTATGGCAAGGAAGGTGCGAAAGACCGCATCTTTGCCACGACCGATAAGGCGCGCGGCGCGCTCAAAAAGCTGGCGGACGACGAGGGGTACGAGACCTTTGTCGTGCCGGACGACGTCGGCGGCCGCTTCTCCGTGCTGACCGCAGTCGGCCTGCTGCCGATGGCTGCTGCCGGCGTGGACATTGACGCGGCAATGGCAGGCGCGGCCGAGGCGCGCAAAGCATACCTGACCGGCACGGATCACGACAGCGCGAAGTACGCTGCACTGCGCAACATCCTGCACCAGAAGGGCAAGGCAATGGAAATCCTCGTCAACTACGAACCGGCGCTTGTCATGCTGGGCGAGTGGTTCAAGCAGCTGTTCGACGAGTCCGAGGGCAAGGACCACAAGGGCCTCTTTGCGACCTCTGCCAACTTCTCGACCGACCTCCACTCGATCGGCCAGTTTATCCAGGACGGCACGCGCAATATGTTCGAGACGGTTGTCTGGGTGCGCGAGCCGCGTTCGGAAAGCTATATTGAAGAAACCGCTGAGGACATCGACGGCCTGAATTACCTTGCGGGCAAGAGCGTGCAGTTCGTCAACTCCAAGGCGTACCAGGGCACGCTGATGGCGCATATGGACGGCGGCACGCCCAACATCATCATCGAGATCGACCGGGCGGACGCATGGCACTTCGGCTATCTGGTCTACTTCTTCGAGAAGGCCTGCGGTATTTCGGGCTATCTGCTGGGCGTCAACCCGTTCAACCAGCCGGGCGTAGAGGCGTACAAGAAGAACATGTTCGCCCTGCTCGGCAAGCCGGGCTTCGAGGAGCGCCGGAAGGAGCTGGAAAACCGCCTCGTCTGAAGCGTATCGCTTTCAACAAAATGACGCCCGCGCAGGGCGCGGATGCGCATTGCCTTGATGCAAAAATAAAAACCCGGGGCATGTACCCCGGATCTGATGAAAATGGCCGCTGTACAGCGGCCATTTTTATATGCGCGCCTGCGGCGCGGTTATTGCTTTTTTGCCGACAAAATCAGCATCATCGGACGGCGCAGCTCGTCCGCCATCCCCGGGACCGTGCCGATCATCTCCTGCGGCGGCTGCGGCTCAGCCAGCCC
>USSI01000286.1 GCA_900557315.1 uncultured Butyricicoccus sp.
GGCATAGCCCTCAGTCTCATAATTCAGGCCATCCACAGTGACATAAGCCGCATCGCCGTCCTTGGCGGGGGTCACCTTGGAGATCTTGCCAACATAGGTGTTGATCACAACCAGGGTAACGTTCTCGTTGTCATCCAGATAGGCGTTGACAAGAACACCGTTGCCGCTCTTGTCAAAGGTGGTGCTGCTGCCCTTCTGAATCGTGAAGGTACCGGCGGCAGCGCCGTCCACCACCAGCTGCTGCACGGCAGGCAGGCCGGGGTTGAAATAGTAGTTGCCGTCATACTCGACAACCCACTCCGGGTGCTGCCTGGCGGGGCTGGTTTCCGGCAGGGCGTCCAGTTCCTCCTGGCCGCTTCGCGTGATGCGGTAAGGGTTAATCCAGGCGTGCAGCTGCAGTCCGCGGCTGTGCGCCGCCTCGACCCAATAGGAAAGCACATCAAAGTCCTGGTCCGGCGCCTGGCCGGCCGTCCCGCTGACGTAGCAGCTCCACGGGAAAATATCAGACTGGTACAGCGCGTCCGCCGAGGGGCGCACCTGGAAGAATACCGTGTTCAGTCCCATCGCGGCAATGTTGTCCAGGATGGTGTCCGCCTCGCTTTTCAGCTCGTCCGCCGTCAGACCCTGACGGGAGGGGTAGTCGATATTGGCCACGGTTGCAACCCACACGCCGCGCATTCCGTCCTGCGCGGGCTGCGCCGCGTAAGCGACAGGAAGCAGCATGGTGAGTACCAGAATAACAGAAAGCATGCGTCGTTTCAGCATGGGAACACTCCTTTGTGCTTGGTATTCATGTTATTCCTATTTTACCATTGTATACCCGGGAAAGCAAGGAAGATTGACTTTGCGCGCATTTCATCGTATCATGGAGGACGGACAGAGAAAAGGGAGTGAACCAATCCATGCAGAAAAAGGTTTTGGCGCTGCATGACCTGTCGGGCTTCGGGCGTTCGTCGCTCGTGCCGATCATTGCAGTGCTTTCCGCGGGCGGCCACCAGTGCGTGCCCCTGCCGACCGCAGTGTTTTCCACGCATACAGCGATTCCAAGCTGGGTGACAACCGACCTGACCGGTGCGATGCAGGGCACGATCGAGCAGTATGACGCACTGGGCCTGCGGTTTGAGGCAGTGTACGCGGGCTTCCTCGGCTCGGCGGACCAGATCGACCGCGTGCGCGAGGCGGCGCAGCGGCTGAAAACGCAGGACGGTATCACGTTGATCGATCCGGTGATGGGGGACAACGGCAAGGTGTACGATACCTACACGCCTGAGATGTGCACGCGTATGCGCGAGCTGTGCGCGATTGCGGACATCATCACGCCCAATACGACCGAGGCGGCGATCCTGCTGGACTGGGACCCGGCCAGCAAGCCGCGGTGCGCGGACGAAGCCTGGGAGTGGCTGCGCGCGCTTCGGGCAAAGTATGGCGCACAGGTAGTGCTGACCGGTCTGGATTTCGCGGAAGGACGGGTTGGTTCGGGTTGCCTGTCCGAGGAGGGCGGCGCCCTCAGCCTGCACCGCCGCATTGACCGGTATTACCCGGGAACGGGCGACCTGTTTGCATCCGTCATGCTCAGTACCCTGCTGAACGGTGCAAAACTGGCTGACGCCTGCGACCGCGCGGGGGAGTTCGTCAAGGAGTGCATCGCCTATACGGCGGCGCAGCAGACCGACCCGATGCACGGTGTGCAGTTCGAAAAGCTGCTCTACCAGCTGACAGAGGGAGGGGACAAAAGTGGGACAGGAATTGCAGGAGATCATTGAGGCATACAGCGCCCGCGGCGCCGCGCGCGACCAGAACGAACTGGTGCAGCTGATGCGCGAAGCGCAGACGCTGTACGGCGGTGTGCTGCCGCAAACAGCACTGGACGGCATTGCGGAAGCGCTGGGCCTGAAAAGGACCTTTCTGGATGCATTGCTGCGGCGCTATCCTTCCATCAAAACCGACGCAGCGCGGCACACGCTGGCCGTCTGCTGCGGCAAAAACTGCGCAAAGCGGGATGCGCTGGCGGATTTTGTCTGGCAGGAATACAGCGTGCAGCCCGGCGGGATTGCAAAGGCAGGGTTTCGCTTTCAGGCCGCAGGATGCATGAAGAACTGCGGCAAAGGGCCTTGCGTTAAGTGGGACGGCGAGATTCATACCGGCATGACGGCGGAGAAACTGCGCCGGTTGATCGAAGGACAGGAATGAGAAAGCGTGCGCA
>USSI01000287.1 GCA_900557315.1 uncultured Butyricicoccus sp.
CCGATGGGCGCAAAGGTCGAGGTAGAGGTTATCGCCGTACAGGGCTGAAATCCATAAAAAAAGAGGACGGAACCTTCCGTCCTCTTTTTATTATGCGTCCTGTTCATCTTTCCGGACCGCCTGCAGATACTGCCACAGCAGCACCAGGATCACGGCCTGCACCGCCAGGCTGACCGGCGTCACGATCCCCGGCGCCATCAAACCCAATATCCCGGCTGCAACCCCGCCGATGAGGGACAGCCAGAAGCACCATTTGATGCGTCCGGCCGGGTAGGCATACCCGCGCACCGCCGCCAGCTCGTCCAGCGCGGAATAGAAATAGTAATCCGCTATCACCGTAACGATTACCCCGCCCAGCGCGGCCAGAACCAGCAGGACGGCAAGCACCGAACCGAGCGCCAGCAATGCCAGCACCAGACCGGCCACGGCTATGGTCATCCCTGCAATGTTCCAGCGGAAGGCCTGTTCCAGGCCATCGGATACCGTCCGCATGAGATAAAGCTGGTACAGTTCTATGATGACCGGAATGAGCGCGATCACCGTAATCAGCGTACTGTCAGACAGCCCCAGCACCGTGCCCAGCAGCAGCATCAGCCAGTAAATCCACAGGTTTCTGTAAACCGGCCTGCAGATGCCTTCCAAGTCTTTATCCATTGTGATCCCCCTCCTTTCCTCCACTGTATCAAAGGGCAGGGCGGATTGCAAGAAAAATCCCGGTTAATTTTGTAGCGATCCGCGGCCCTGCGGCGTATTACAGATGAAAGGAGGATGGGAGCATGACAGACAAAACCCCTGAACAGCTGGTGCAGGACTACGGGGATATGGTCTACCGTCTGGCCTATGCGCAGACGCGCAGCCGGCATGATGCGGAGGACGTCTTTCAGGAGGTCTTCCTGCAGGCCGTGCGGCGCCGCCCGCAGTTTGAAAGCCGGGAACACGAAAAGGCATGGCTCATCCGCGTGACGCTCAACTGCCTGAAAAGCCATTGGCGCGCCGCGTGGCGGCGGCACGACGTGCCGCTCGACGACCGCATCCCCTTCCCCGCGCCGGAAGACAGCGCGCTCGATGAAGCCCTGCGCCGCCTTGCCCCCAAATACCGCGCCGCGGTGCATCTGTATTACTACGAGGGCTATTCCGCCGGGGAGATCGCCCGCATGAGCGGGGAAAAGCCGTCCACCATCCGCACGCGGCTGACCCGCGCGCGGGCACAGCTCCGCGAGATCATGAAAGGAGAGCTTGACGATGGATTTCCAAAAACAGTACCGCAGCATGAATGAGCAGATCGCACCGGACGGCGCGCTTGTTTCGGATACGCTCGCGCGCATCGCGCGCGGGGATAAGCCGTACCGCCGCCCCCGCCGCCTGCGCCGGGTGGCGACCCTCGCTGTTGCCGCAGCGGTTGCGATCGGGTGCGTGACGCCCGCGCTTGCGGCGAATGTACCGGGCGTGTATCAGGCGCTGTACATCCTCTCGCCCGCGATTGCGCAGGCGCTGATGCCGGTCAACGAGGTATGCGAAGATCAGGGCGTCCGGATGGAGGTCGTCTCGGCCTTTGTCGAGGGGGATACCGCCGGTGTGTACCTGACGCTGACCGATACCACAGGCGAGCTGTTCGGGGACAACGCGCCCGACCTGTATGACAGCTATTCCATCAATTACCCGGCGCGCATCGGGCAGACATCGCATTGCCATCTGGTAGAATACGATGCTAAGGCCGCCGCCGCGACCTACTATATTGAGATTGCCAATGTCGGCGGCGAGCAGTATATCGGCGACAAATTCACCTTCTCTTTCCGGCAGCTTTTGACCGGCAAGCACAAGCAGGCCGGTGTCCGGGTCGCCTATGACCTGTCCGAAGTGCCGCTCGACCCGCAAACCTCAGCCCATCCCATCAACGGCGCAAGTTCAATCGAGGCAATGCCCGCCGAAGTTGACCGGCAAATCAGCAGCGGCGGCTATCACTTCCTTGTGCCGCAGGGCACGCTCTGGCAAAGTGACGACGGCATTTTCTCCCTGGTCGCCGCAGGCTACACAGACGGGTACCTGCACCTGCAATATGCAGCAAGCAAACCGCTGGCGCTGGACAACCATGCCGAACTGTTCCTGTATGCGCCGGACGGGACGCAAATCTGGCATCAATATACCGTTTCCTATAACGATTATGAAAACGATATTTCCTATA
>USSI01000288.1 GCA_900557315.1 uncultured Butyricicoccus sp.
GTCGCTCGCCGCATCATAGGCAACGGAAAATCCCTTTTCCGTGCCCGCGAGCATCGCTGCTATGTCGCGCAGCTTCACATAGTTGCTGTCCTCGATCAGGAACGCGGTCGGCGCAGCCGCCTGCCCGTCCACCGTGAACGGCGCGTCATTCGGAACCGCCGAAACCGTTGGGTTGGCCAGGCCGGGCAGCGCACTGAGCGCTTTGAAGGTATAGCCCTGCGCCTTCCATCCGGTAATCAGGTCGTCCAGAATCGCGGCGTTGGTCGATGAGACCGCGTGCAGCAGCACGATTGCGCCGTTATGCACCCGGCTGTTAATCGTCTGCTTTGCGCTTGCATAGGAGGGCTGGTTTTCCGGGTCCCAGTCCGCGTAAGCGACGCTCCACAGTGTGGTGTGGTAACCCAGCTGCTGCGCCCAGCGCAGGGTGTCATAGGTGTACGAGCCTTCCGGCGGACGGAAAAACGGCGCGATCGTGCGGCCGGTCAGTTCTTTATACTGCGCGGCAAGCCCGGCCAGCTCGCTGACAAACCGGTCATGGCTGACCGTCGTCATATTGGGATGGTTATCCGAGTGATTGCACACCAGATGCCCCTCGTCCGCCATGCGCTTTACCAGTTCGGGCGCGGCGTCCAGATAGTGCCCGACCACGAAAAACGCGCCCGGCACATGGTGCTCTTTGAGCGTATCAAGGATTTTCGCGGTGTTGCCGTTCTCATAACCGCAGTCAAACGTCAGGTAGAGCACCTTTTCATCGGCCTCGCCCATGTAGTACGCGCCGTACTGCGCGAGCGTCTGCACCGTGTCCTCACCGTTCGGCGGCTGGTTGGCGCCGTTGCCGTACCACAGCCCCCAGTCGGTCGCGCCCGCAGCGGAGATCGCCATGCCGCACGTAAGCGCCGCGCAGAGCATCCTTTTCAGCAGCGTTTTCATAAAAATCCCCT
This sequence comes from uncultured Butyricicoccus sp., assembly GCA_900557315.1. Lineage (GTDB taxonomy): Bacteria > Bacillota > Clostridia > Oscillospirales > Butyricicoccaceae > Agathobaculum. The sequence goes on from USSI01000288.1 coordinate 942, forward strand.
CCACTTCCCTTTTCCTCAGTATACCAAACCAAAAGCTGCTTGACAATCCGGCGGGGATGCAGTATATTCATTTTGTAAACAAAACGATTTGAGGTGGAAAGATGAAATAAGCTCTTCTTGCAGGATCACATGGGCGGACGGACCGCTTCGGTCTGCCATGCCCGCTTGCAGGAAAAGCTTATCTCTCTTTGCCGCCCTTTTTTTGCGCCTTTCTGCGCGTGCAAGCGGCCTGCGTTTTCCTGCACCGTTTTTCATGCGTGGGAGGTGCATTTTTATGTCTATCATTGAAATTTCAAACCTGACCTTTGCCTATGACGGCAGCTATGACAACATCTTCGAAAATGTCTCGCTCCGGCTGGACACGGACTGGCGGCTTGGACTGGTCGGCCGCAACGGCCGCGGCAAGACCACGCTGCTCAAGCTGCTGCAGCACAAATACGAGTACCAGGGCACGATCCGTTCGGCTGTGCCGTTCGACTACTTCCCCTTTGCCATCCCCGACCCGGCCAAGGACGCGATCGGCGTGATCGAAGATGTACAGCCGGACTACGAATACTGGCAGCTTGCGCGCGAGATGCACCGGCTGGACCTGTCGGACGATATCCTGTACCGTCCGTTCCGCTCGCTTTCCGGCGGGGAACAGGTTAAGCTGCTGCTCGCGCTGCTGTTCGCGCGGGAAAACCGCTTCCTGCTGATTGACGAGCCGACCAACCATCTGGACGCGGAAGCCCGCGCGCTGGTTGCGGATTACCTGAAAACCAAGCGCGGCTTCCTGCTCGTCTCGCACGACCGCGCCTTTTTGGACATCTGTGTCGATCATATTTTATCCATCAATAAGGCGAATATTGAGCTGCAAAAAGGCAATTTTTCGTCCTGGTTTTCCAATAAAGAACAACAGGACGCTTTTGAGATGGCGGAGAACGAGCGTCTCCGTGCGGACATCCGGCGGCTGGACGAGGCGGCGAAGCGCGCCGCCCGCTGGTCGGACAAAACCGAATCGGAAAAGCATGTGCGCAACAGCGGCCTGCGCCCCGACCGCGGCTACATCGGCCACAAGTCCGCCAAGATGATGCAGCGCGCCAAATCGATCGAGGCGCGGCGGCTGGATGCGGCGGAGGAAAAGGCCGGGCTGCTGCACAACATCGAACGCGCGGACGACCTCAAGCTGCACCCGCTCGCCTATCGCGCGGAAACGCTCGCCGAGCT
>USSI01000289.1 GCA_900557315.1 uncultured Butyricicoccus sp.
AGGTTATCCGCCATTTTATCGAGCTGCGCGGCATCGGCATTGTGGACGTGCGCCGTATTTTCGGTATCGGCGCAATCAAGATGACCGAAAAGGTCGAACTGGTCATCAATCTGGAACCCTGGGAGGACGGCAAACAGTATGACCGCCTTGGCATGGACGGCCAGACTACCAGCATTCTGGATATTGCCGTACCCAGCCTGACCATCCCGGTCAAGCCCGGCCGTAACCTTGCGGTTATCATCGAGGTTGCTGCAATGAACGACCGCCAGAAGAAGATGGGCTTTAACGCAGCGAAGGAACTGCAGGAGAGAATGCTCAAGCAGTACGGAAACTGAACTCGCTCAAAAGCACGCTTTTGGGCGAATTCGGGCTGTGCCGGTCCGGAAGGACCGGACAAAGCCCAGCGGACAAAAAGTTCCGCAGGGCGAAACTTTTTGTCCGCTCTGGTATAAAAATCGTGATACATGCTCCCGATTTTTTATGAAAATTGCGATATATCACAATTTTCTGATACAAAGCGCGCTGCGGCGCGGAAATGTTGACCGTGTGGGGGATTGCGGCACTGCTGCAATCCCCTGATTTGAATAGGCGCCGCGGGGCGGCAAAAAATTTTTCTTTAAGGAGTTACCATGCAAATCATAGCAGACCTGCATATGCATACAAACGTAACCGATCATGCCTACAGCACCCTGACTGAAATGGTACAGGCGGCGGGGGAGATGGGGCTGGCGGCCATCGCCATTACCAACCACGGACCGACCAATCCGGACGGCCCGCACGAGTGGCATTTTTCCAATATGGATCTGATCCCGCGCAAGATCGGCGGCGTGACGGTGATCCGCGGCATCGAGTTTGATATTACGGCCCCTGCGGGCGGCATCAATGTCATGGCAAACAAAAGCCTTAGGCCGGTTGAGTTTGCGCTTGCTTCGTTTCACGAATGCCTGTTTCCGCCGGCGGATAAAACCATCCATACGCAGGCGCTTGAGGCGATTTTGCATAACCCTTATGTGAATGCGCTTGGACATCTGGGAAACGCGAACTTCCCCTTTGACCATGAATATATTATCAGCCGCTGCAATGACCACGGCAAGATCGTGGAGATCAACAACGCTTCACTCAATATCCGTAAGGGAAGCCGGGAAAACTGTGCGGACATTGCGCGCATGTGTATGAAATACGAAGTGCCGATTACGGTTGACAGCGACAGCCACATCTGCTACCGCGTCGGGCATGTGGAAGGCGCGCTTGCCATGCTCGAAGAAATTGGTTTCCCGGAGGAACTGGTGGTGAACAGCAGCCGCGAGCGGCTGGAGGCGTATTTCCGCGGGCGGGGCCTGCATATCTTTGAGTAAGAGGGAACGGGAGGTCGCAAAATATGAGAATCGGAATTGATCTGGGAGGTACATCGGTCAAGGCGGCGCTTTGCGAGGAGGATGGCACGCTGCTCAGCAAGCGGAGCACACCCACCCGCACGGGGGATGCTGCCGGGCTCTGCGCGGATATGAAGCTGCTGGCGCTCGCGCTGTGCGGTGAGCGCGGGATTTCGCCTGACCATATCACGAGCATCGGCATCGGCGTGCCCGGCTCGTTTGACAAAAAGACCTGTACGCTCAAATTCGGCACCAATCTGGGCATGAACAACGTCTGCTTTGCCGATGCCTTCCAGCCGGAGTTTGGCTGTGCGGTGCAGCTGGATAACGACGCAAACTGTGCCGCGCTGGGTGAGGCAACCGCGGGCGCGGCAAAAGGCGCGCGCAATATGCTCATGGTGACGCTCGGCACGGGCGTCGGCGGCGGCATCATTATCGACGGTAAGCTGTATACCGGCTGCAACGGCATCGCGGGCGAGATCGGACACATTGTCATCCAGCGGGACGGGGAACCCTGCGGCTGTGGGCGCAAGGGATGCCTGGAGGCCTACGCTTCTGCAGCCTCCTTTGTCAAATTCGCGGAGCGCGCGCTGGCGGAGGGACGCGAAAGCATCCTGCAGAAGAATGCGGGCCATCTGGATGCAAAGATGATCTGCGACGCGGTGGATGCGGGCGATGCGCTTGCGCGCGAGCTGTTTGACGAATACTGCGCCAACCTTTCGAGCGGGCTGGCGAGCTTTATCAACATCTTCCAGCCGGAGAGCATTGTGCT
>USSI01000290.1 GCA_900557315.1 uncultured Butyricicoccus sp.
TCATGGCGGGGGCTTCGTCCCACCAGATGGGATAGCCCACGAAAACCGTGTCGTAATCTGCCACGTTGTCCACGCTGACCGTAATTTCCGGCCGCGCGCCGTCCTTAATCTCCGCTTCCGCCTCCTGCTGCAGGTCGCCATAGTCCTCCGCGCGCCCGATCTGGGCCAGTGTGCCGTCGGTCAGGCTGGCGATCTGCTGCGCGACGGCTTCGGTGTTGCCGGTGTGGGAGAAATAAGCCACCAGGATGTCCCCGCCCGCCTGTGCGTCGGGGGAAGGGGCGGCGCTCCCGTCCGGGACGGCATCACCTGCGTCCGCAGCATCCTGCCCGGCGGGATTGCTGTCCGGGGAAGACGGCGTGCCTGCGGAGCAGGCCGCCAATGCGAAGATGAGTGTCAGCGTTAACAGGAGATACACGATCGGTTTTGTCTTTTTCATGGCGTTTGGCACCTCGTGTCCGTTGGATTGGCCGGATGCTTACAGGCATTCGCACAGGATGTCATAAATTTCGTCCCGGCTCAGCGGGCGGGGATTGGTCTGGATGAGGTTGCAGGTGTCCGCCACCTGACGCAGCAGATCGGGCGTGATTGCCGTTTTGGAATGCAGCTGGCCCAGTCTGGCCGGCAGCCCGCATTCCTGGATGAAGTCCGACAGCGCCTGCAGGCCGGCCTCGGCGGTTTCCGCGCCGAACACCACCTGCGCAAAGCGGGTGAATTTCGCTTCCGCGTCTTTCAGGATATGGCGGTAATAGGCGGGATGGATGACCGCGAGCCCCTGGCCGTGGTTGCAGTCGGTGAACGCGCCGAGCTGGTGCTCGATCTGGTGCGCCTGGAAATCCGTGACGCGGCCGACCTTGAGAATGCCGTTTTCCGCCATGGCGGAATCCCACATCAGGTTGCCGCGCGCCTGCATATCGTCGCTGTCTTTGAGCAGGCGGCGCATATTGACGACCGTGTTGCGCATGATGGCAAGCGCAACATCATCCGAGACGTTATCCGCGTCGGACTGGCCCAGATAAGTCTCCATTGCGTGGCTCAGTGTGTCGAACGCGCCGGAAAGCACCTGCATACGCGGCACAGAGCGGGTGTACGATGGGTCAAGCACCGCGAAGCGGGGCGCAAACGCCAGCATACCGGTCTTGGTTTGAAGCGCCTCATTGGTGATGACCGCGCCGCCGTTCATTTCCGCGCCCGTGCCGGAGGCGGTGACGACCGCGCCCATGGGGATGGCGTCCGCCGGGAACTGATGGTCCGTGAACTCCATTTCCCACAGGTCTTTTTCCGCCCGCGCCTGTGCGGCGATGATCTTGCAGCAGTCGATGACGCTGCCGCCGCCCACGGCAAGGATGAAATCCACCTGCGACTGCTTCGCCAGCGCGGCGCCTTCCTGCACTTTGGCGTAGGTGGGGTTGGGCATGATGCCGGAAAAGTCAACGACAGTCTTGCCCATGTCCTGCAGCATACCGGCAATTTCGGCATAAATCCCGTTTTTTTGAATCGAACCGCCGCCGTATGCCAGCATCACGGTGTCCCCGGCGGCGGCAAGCTCGGCAGGCAGCGCCTTGCCGGCCGCGCCCTGTCCGAAATAGACTTTGGTGGGATAGGAATATACAAATGTGTTCATAGTAAAAAGACCTCCTGTCGGTTATCGGGTAAAGTTTGTCAGGACTTTCGGGTTTTCCGGATGCGGCAGGCCGTTCTGCCCGCCAAGCGCGATGCATTTGAGCAGCCATGCCATGTTTTTGCCGATGTTGTACATGGTCATCAGCCCCTCCTTGTCCTCGCTGACCTCCTGCGGCTGCTGGCCGTATACATGGTTCCAGTAGGTGGAGGAGACCACCGGCATGGAACAGATGGTGAAATACTTGTTGATGACATCGAAAGAAGCGGTCGTGCCCGCCCGCCGTGCGCTCAGCACCGCCGCAGCGGGTTTGTAGGCAAACGCATCGCCGCCCGAATAGAATGCCCGGTCCATAAAGGCCAGCAGGCGGGCGCTGGGATGGGCGAAATAGACCGGCGAGCCGAAGACAAAGCCGTCCGCGTGCCGGGCCTGCCCAACAAACCGGTTGACCGCATCGTCAAACACACAGCGGCCGGTTTCCCGGCACCTGCGG
>USSI01000291.1 GCA_900557315.1 uncultured Butyricicoccus sp.
ATATGATGGAGGAGATCATCGCGTCCGGTCAGGCGGATATCATCGAAATCGCCCGCCAGTCGATCTGCGATCCCTATTTCCCGGAAAAGGCGTTTTCCGGGCGGAAAGAGGATATCACCCGCTGCTGCCGCTGCTTTACCTGCTTTTACAACTACCTGACCAACCGCACCTTCTGCTGTGCCTTCAATCCTGTGGTGGGACATGAGCTGGAGAGCTTTTACGATGCGCCCGCAACCACGCCGAAAAAGGTCGTTGTCGTGGGCGGCGGCCCGGGCGGGATGTATGCCGCGATTACAGCGGCCCAGCGCGGGCATGCGGTTACGCTCTATGAAAAGAACAGCCGCCTGGGCGGGCAGCTGCTCGCAGAGCAGTATATCCCGTTTAAGCAGGATATGTATCGGTTCGTGCAGGTGCTGGAAGGCCGGCTGGCGCAGGCCGGTGTGGACGTCCGGCTGAATACCGAGCTGACGGCCGAACAGGCGGAGGCGCTGCACGCGGATGTTGTCATCTCTGCGGTGGGCGCAAAACCGGTTGTTCCGCCCATCCCGGGCATTGACAGCGAGCGGGTCGTTTCGCTGGACGCCCTGCATCAGAATCCCCCGGCCATTGGGCAGAAGGTCGTCATCCTGGGCGGCGGCCTGGTGGGCAGCGAATGCGCAATCTACCTGGACAGCCTGGGAAAGGACGTCACTGTTGTAGAGATGAAGGATGACTGGGCCGCGGATGCCTACTTCATGCATAAAAATGCGATGAAGATTTATATGCGCAGTAGCAAGATTCAGATCTATGTCGGGACCACGGCAAAGGCAGTGACGGAAACCGGACTGCTTTGCGACACCGCGGAGGGAGAGCTGCTCCTGGAAGCGGATACGATCCTGCTGGCTGCCGGGATGAAAGCCGACCGTGTATGCGCAGAAAGTTTTTACAATACAGCCCCGCGGGTATTCGAGGTGGGCGACTGCATCAGGGCTGGCCGCGTTGTTGACGCGGTGTCCGGCGGCTATTACAGAGCGCTGGACATTTAACCGCTTGCTGTGATTGGGAACCGGACGAACAGAAGGTTCCCTGTGATTCGAAAAGGAGGAAGTTTGCATGAAAATCAAAGCTGCTGTAACCCATGCGCCGGGCGCGCCGTTTCAGATCGAAGAGGTGGAGCTTGCGCCGCCGCAGAAGCATGAGATTCTGGTGAAGATCACTGCCTGCGGCGTATGCCACACGGATGACGCGGCGCGGAACCAGGTCATCCCGGTGCCGCTGCCGGCCGTGCTCGGCCATGAGGGCTGTGGAATCGTTGAGGCGGTCGGCCCTGAAGTCAGTGAGTTCCAGGTGGGGGATAAGGTCGGCATCTCGTTCGGATTCTGCGGCCACTGCCATAACTGCATGACCGCACATCAGCATGCTTGTGAGAATTTCAACGCCATCAACTTTGGCGGCGTACAGGCCGACGGTACGACGCGCCTGTCTGCATTGGACGGCACACCGCTGGCTACGTTTTTCGGTCAGTCCTCGTTTGCGACCCATGTGGTGGTCAACGAAGCAAGTGCAGTCAAGGTTCAGTACGATGATATTGAGTTGGCACTGGTCGGCCCGATGGGATGCGGCATCCAGACTGGTGCGGGCGCGGTACTCAATCGCCTGCGCCCGGAATTTGGTTCGTCCATCGCGGTGTTCGGCTGCGGTACGGTCGGCATGAGCGCGATTATGGCTGCCAAAATTGCAGGATGCGAAAAGATTATCGCGGTCGGCGGCAATCCGAAGAGCCTGGAACTGGCCAAGGAACTGGGCGCAACCCACACCATCAACCGTAAGGAAGTAGACGACATTGTGGGCACGATCAGAAACGAAATCACAGACGGCGGTGTCAATTACGCCATTGATACGTCGGGTGTACCTGATTTTGTAAAGAAAGCGCTGGCAGCCTGCCGGTTCATGGGCACGGCCGTCGTGCTGGGTGCAACAGGCGATGTGACCTTTAACATCCAGGCTGAGCTGATGGGCGATGCCAAGAGCCTGATCGGGATTGTCGAGGGCGACTCTATCCCCAAGCTGTTCATTCCCAAACTGCTGGACTACTATAAGAAAGGTAT
>USSI01000292.1 GCA_900557315.1 uncultured Butyricicoccus sp.
GGATTCAGGCGGCCGGGGTGCCGCAGGGCGCCCCGGCCTTTTCCATCATGACTGCTATTACAAATACCTCTCGGAATTGTGAGGTCTGATATGAGAAGAAATAACATTGCAAAACGCAATAACGCCGATGCACAGACCAAACGCTTCGGCTATTCCATGATTACGCCGACGATCATTGTCCTTCTGGTCATGACCGCCTACCCCCTGATTTTCACACTGTTTTACAGCTTTACGGACTACAACCTGCTGCGCAACCTGCGCGAGCCGGCCAGCTTTATCGCGCTGAAAAACTACACCGATCTGCTGACCGACCCCTATTTCCAGCAGTCCATCTGGAACACGGTCAAGTTCACGATCCTTGCTGTGATTTTTGAAATGCTCATCGGCTTTGTCATGGCACTGTTCGTCAACTGCCTGCGCCGCGGCCAGAAGACCATGCGTACGCTGCTGCTCCTGCCCTACCTGCTCCCGACTGTAACGGTCGCACTGAGCTGGCGCATGATGCTTTCCCCCAACTACGGCATCGTCAACCAGGTGCTGCAGACGCTTGGCCTGCCCGTGTTCAACTGGTTCTCGGATATCCATACCGCTTTCGGTATGCTGGTGCTGATCGACGTATGGCAGAGTGCGCCGTTTGTATTCCTGCTGCTGTATGCCGCGCTGCAGTCCGTGCCGCAGAGCCAGTATGAAGCCGCGCGCATCGACGGCGCGGGACGGCTCAAGATTCTGTTCTATGTCACCATCCCGAATATCAAGAACAGCCTTGCGCTGTGCGCCCTGCTCCGCACGATCGACAGCTTCCGCCTGTTCGACAAGGTCAACCTGCTGACCGGCGGCGGCCCTGCCAACAGCACTTCTACGATCACCCAGTACCTGTATAACTATGGTATTTCCTCTCTGGACTTCGGCTTCGGCAGCGCCGGCGCCATTGTAATGACCATCCTGGTACTGATCCTCTCGAGCGTTTACATCAAACGCGCCATTCAATAATGCCTATGGAAAAGATGAAGCTTACTTTTGTCAATGTGGGATATGGCGAGGCCATGCTGCTCGAATGCCCCGATCCCTCCCGCCCCGGCGGCGTGTTCACCGCGCTGATCGACGGAGGCAGTGCCGAAGCTTCAGAATTCGAGGACCGCGCCTCAGGCCGCATCCCCATTCAGGACTATGTATCCGCCCACGGGCCGGAACGAATTGACCTGATGGTCAGCACCCACACGCACGAGGACCACATCTGCGGCCTGCTGGAAGCGGCCCGGCTTGCGCCGCCCGCAGAACTCTGGCAGACCCTGCCGCCCGCGTATTACCGCGGCCTGCGCCCGCTCGATGTGTCCGTTGCCCAGAACCCTTCGCAGAGCAAGTTCCTGCGTGCGCTGAACGATTATATCACGCTCTGCACGCTCACCGAGGCGCATGGCGGCGCCATCCGGGCATTGCGCGCAGGCGACAGCATCCCTCTCTGCCCCGGCCTTCGCGCGCAGGTGCTCGCCCCTTCGGCGGCGGACTGCGCCGCGCTCGAGGCCCAGACGGATGCGCTCTATGCCGAGACCGATCCGGAGGCCTTCCTGCAAAAGCTGTCCGCTCTGGATGCGCGGATGAACAACTACAGCCTGATCCTGCGTCTGGATTACGGGGAGGCCCGCATTCTGCTGCCCGGCGACACCAATCTTGCCGGATACGGCGGCATCCCGGACGAACAGCTGCGCGCCGACCTGTTCAAGGTCGGCCACCACGGGCAGATCGACGGCGCCGACCAGGCGCTTGCGGACAAGGTACATCCGTCCGCCGTCGTCTGCTGTGCATCCAGCGACCGGCGCTATAACAGCGCCCATCCGGACACCCTGCGTCTGCTGAAAGAGAGCGGGGCTGCACTTTATTTTTCCGACTGCCCCCGCCTTCCGGAACTGCATACGCCCCCGCACGAGGCCCTTGTGTTCGAAATCGGCCGCGACGGCGTGCTGGATGCCCGCTATCTCCCGGAAGCCTGAATTGTTAGAGGAGGAAATGCCACTATGGCAGAAGTTATTCTGAAAAATGTGAAAAAGGTCTACCCCTATCAGGAGACCAAAAAGAAAAAG
>USSI01000293.1 GCA_900557315.1 uncultured Butyricicoccus sp.
GGCCCCGCGACCGTACCCGCCATGAGGAACGCGCCGCGCACAAAGGCCGCGATGCAGCAGTCCTCCTCCAGCACATTGCGGTTGAGGTGGTAGGTGATATGGCTTTTGCGGTCGTATCCCAGCGCATCAAAAATGCGCCCGACCGCCTCGGTCCCGGTGACGGCCAGCTGCAGCTTCCGCCCTACGCGCTGCGGTTCGCAGACGACAAAAAACGCACGCTGCAGCAGCGCCTGCAGGCGGCGCGCAACAGCTGCGTTTTCCGTAGAAAGCCGGATTTCCTTATGGGAAAACACCGAAGCATGGAGCAATGCGCCGTATGCTTCCGCGCGCGTGCAGCACGTGCGCTGCATGGAAATGCGGCACAGCTCATTTTTCACCTCGGTTGAAAAGGACATAACTGATTCCCCATTCTCTTGGTTTATCTCTGATAATCTCGATGCATGGTAACAACGCCGTAATCGCGCCCGCGCAGATGTTCGCTGAGCGCCTCGGCAATCGCAACCGAGCGGTGCTTACCGCCCGTGCAGCCGATGCTGATAATCAGGTTGGATTTGCCCTCCGCGATATAACGCGGCAGCAAAAAGTCGATCATGGTGGTCAGGTGGCCCATCAGCGCGTCCGCTGTACCGCCCTGGAACACGTAATTACGCACATCCGGGTCGGTGCCGTTTTTCTCACGCAGGCTCATCTCATAGTACGGATTGGGCAAAAACCGCACGTCGAACACAAGATCAGACTCCGGCGGGATGCCGTACTTGAACCCGAACGACTGCACGATTACCTCAAAGGCGCCGCCGTTGTCCGTACCTGCGAACAGGGCAAGCAGCCGCTCGCGCAGGCCCGCGGCGGACAGGCCGGTCGTATCGACCACGAAATCCGCGCGGTTGCGCAGGGCAGACAGCATATCGCGCTCTTTTTCGATCGCCGCGGTCATTGGCACGCCCTTTTCCATAAGCGGATGCTTGCGGCGCGTCTCCTTAAATCGGCGGATGAGCGTGGGCGTATCCGTATCCAGGAACAGGATACGGTAATCACAGCCCATGTCCTTGATCGAGTCCAGCGAGTCGAACAGCTGTTGGAAATCGCCGCCTGCACGAACGTCCGTGACCAGTGCGACGCGCTCATACCGCTCGGTTGCGGCAAGGCAGATCTCGGCAAAACGCGGGATCAGCGCGATAGGCAGGTTATCCACGCAGTAATAGCCAAGGTCCTCGAATGTTGCGACTGCGCGGCTCTTACCCGCACCCGACATACCTGAAATAATCAGAAAATACATGATTCTATCCCCTCTTTGCCCCTCAGCCCATTCTTATCGGATGATGCGGACCTCACATTCCAGCTGCACGCCAAACTGCTCGCGCACACGCTGCTGCACCAGTTCGATCAGGCGCAGCATATCGTCGCAGGTAGCGCCGCCGCGGTTAATCAGGAAGCCCGCGTGCTTCTCCGAAACCTGCGCCGCGCCGACCGAGACGCCTTTCAGCCCGGCATCCTGGATCAGCTGCCCGGCGAAGTATCCTTCCGGCCGTTTAAAGGTCGATCCTGCGGACGGGAAGTTCAGCGGCTGCTTGTCGCGCCGGCGCTGCGCAAAATCGTTCATCTTATCCAGAATCGCGGCCGGGTCGCCCGGCTGCAGGCGCAGAGTCGCGCGTACAACCGTCCAGTCCGGATGCGCGCGGAACACGCTGCCGCGGTAGCAAAAGCCGTGCTCTTCCCCGGTCAGGGTGTGCATTTCACCGTTCTCATCCAGGTACTCCGTGCACTCCACGATGCCGGCCATCTGGCCGTCATAGGCGCCCGCGTTCATAAACACCGCGCCGCCCACGCTGCCCGGGATGCCGCCCGCGAACTCCGCGCCCGTCAGGCCCGCGCGCTGCGCACGGCGCGCCACGCGGCCGAGCAGTGCGCCCGCCTCAGCGGTCATGGTGCATCCGTCCCCGACGCGCACTTCGTCCATCTCGGTCGTGCACACCACCGCGCCGCGGATGCCCGCGTCCGCCACGAGCATGTTCGAGCCGTTGCCCAGCAGCAAGAAACGGATACCGCGCTCCCGGAACACGTGAATCGTGTC
>USSI01000294.1 GCA_900557315.1 uncultured Butyricicoccus sp.
GACATTTTTTCCAGCGCTGGCATTGGGCCCCGTTGCAGAGCATCTGGCTCTGTGGGGCTAAGAGCGGTTTGAAAAATCAAAAAAGCTGCCTTTCCCAACAGGAACTGACGTTTACTGCGTCCAAAATCCTCGGAATACAGCAGGTATTCCTGCGCTTTTGGCCTTGTAACTGCTCGCTCCTTGCGGGAAATACAGCGTTCCTGCTATTTTCAAACAACCCCTAAGGAGGATTTTCAGAGCTATGAGTAAGAACCGCAAGCAAAAGATGATCACACCGGAGATCATGCGGCAGGCCGTGGTCGGGGCGTTTACAAAGCTGGACCCGCGCTATATGATGAAAAATCCGGTGATGTTCGTTGTGGAGATCGGGTTTGTGATCTCGCTGGCGCTCTCCTTCGCGCCCGGCCTGCTGGGAGACACGACGCCGAACGCGCGCGTTTACAACAGTATTGTGTCGGCCATTCTGTTCGTTACGGTGCTGTTTGCAAACTTTGCCGAATCAGTGGCGGAGGGGCGCGGAAAAGCGCAGGCCGCCAGCCTGAAGAAAACAAAAAAAGACACACAGGCGCGCCTGCTTGATGCAGACGGAGGCGAAAGGATGGTGCCGTCCAGCGAACTGAAGAAGGGCGATGTGGTGATGGTGGCCGCGGGCGGGGTCATCCCGGGCGACGGCGAGGTCATCGAGGGCGAGAGCCGTCTGGACACCTCGGCGGTCACGGGCGAGCCGGTGCCGGTTCGTGTTGCCGCGGGTGACCGCGCCATCTCGGGCTGTGTCAACACGGACGGCGCCATCAAGATGCGCGTTACCCATGTCCTCGCGGAGAGCATGGTGCAGCGCATTCTGGACAGCGTGGAAAACGCCGCTGCGCGCAAGCCCAGGATCGACCGGTTTATTACCCGGTTTTCCCGTATTTATACCCCGGCTGTCGTGGGCATCGCATTGCTGACCGCCATCGTGCCCAGCCTTTTCACCGGCAACTGGGGCCAGTGGGTCTACACCGCACTCACCTTCCTCGTTATCTCCTGCCCGTGCGCGCTCGTGCTCAGCGTGCCGCTGACCTACTTCGCAGGCATCGGCGCGGGCTCGAGGCGCGGCATCCTGTTCAAGGGCGGCGCGTCGCTCGAGGCGCTGAATAACGTTAAAGCCATTGTCATGGATAAGACCGGCACGATCACCAAGGGCAATTTTATCGTGCAGGACGTGGTCCCTGCGGAGGGTGCTGAGATCGACGAAAACGAGCTGCTCTGGCTTGCAGCCACGTGCGAGGGCGCATCCACGCACCCCATTGCAAAGTCCATCCTTGCAGCCTATGAGAGCCGCAAGGAGGCCGCGGCCAAGGCCGACCGGCCCAGCCTCGTGCTGACCGAAGGCGCGGTGGAGAACATCCGCGAGCAGGCGGGCGAGGGCGTGCAGGCGGCGCTGGACGGCAAAACCGTGCTCTGCGGCAACCGCAAGCTGATGGACCGCCACGGCATTGACCTGTCCGGCTATCAGGGCACGCCGGGCAGCACCGAGGTACTGCTTGCGGCGGACGGCCGTTACATCGGCCATATCGTCATTGCGGACACCATCAAGGCGGACGCACAGCAGGCGGTTGCCCGCCTCAAGGCGCAGGGCTTGACCACCGCCATGCTGACCGGCGACGGGCAGGACAGCGCGGACGCGGTCGCGCAGGCGGTCGGCATCGACGAGGTGCGCGCGCGGCTGCTGCCCGAGGATAAGCTGTCCGCCCTGACCGACATCCGCGAAAAGTGTGGCGCGGTCATGTTTGTGGGCGACGGCATCAACGATGCGCCCGTGCTCGCGGGCGCGGACGTGGGCGCGGCCATGGGCAGCGGCGCGGACGCGGCGATCGAGGCCGCGGACGTGGTATTCATGAACGCCGACCTGTCCTCCATCCCCGCGTCGGTCAAAATCGCGCGCAAGGCCAACCTGATCTCCAAGGAGAACATCGTGTTTGCGCTTGCGGTCAAGCTGCTGGTCATGGCGCTCGGCCTGTTCGGCATCGCCTCCATGTGGCTGGCGGTGTTCGCGG
>USSI01000295.1 GCA_900557315.1 uncultured Butyricicoccus sp.
ACTGAGAAATCTTGGACTTAGCTACATAGATAAGACCGGCGTTCGCCGCTGGCGCGAGTGGCGCGGCATCAAGGACACGCTCGTTGACTACGGCTGGTGGTGCGTCATGTGGAAGGACATGATAAAATTTGTCCTCCAGTCGCCGCTTCAGGTCGTCAAGGGCATTTTCCGCTATCGCTGGATGCTGACCTATCTTACGCTGCCGCAGTTTATCGACCGCCAGCTCGAGGGTATGCGCGGCGTGCAGCTTCGCGCAGGCCACGCGCTGTATGACATCATAATAAAGCACACAATCGACATCATTGCCGACTCCTTCAACGCCGACCAGAACATCGGCGGCAAAAAATCGCTTGCCGACCGCATAGTGTGCTTTGACGAGCTTGTTCCGACCGAGCTTATGGCGGGCTTCCCGAACCTCATCGGCATTCCCGTTCAGACCATACCCATCTTCCTGTCCTCGATGATAAATCAGCAGCTTCCGCCGGTGTATCTCGACGCGATAGAGAATTTCGGCGTGCCTGCCGACGTGTGCCCTCTGCCGTCTGCCGAGGCCGGCGTTGCCGCCGAGGGCGATTTCCCGATCTTCGGCAAGTGCTTCATCGCCTGCAACATGCCCTGCGACGGCAGCATCATGACCACGTCGTTCCAGGATCGCTATTTCAAGCTGCCGACCTACTGCCTCGGCGTTCCGCTGCGCTATAACGACGATGTTGACGCGCAGAAGTACGCCGTCGAGGAGCTGCGCGGCTGCATAAAGTTCATTGAGGATCACACGGGCGAGAAGTTTGACTGGGACGCCTTTGCCAAAGCTCTCGAGAGCTATAACGAGGTGACGCGCTTCCATCTCGACCTGTGGGAGATAAACCGCACCGATCATCCGCAGGTGACCGGCCCAACGCCGTGGCTGTACCGCATGTACACCTATCATCTGCACGGCGGCATGGATCAGCGCTTCAACAAGGCCGATCAAAGAGTACACAAGCTCATGACCGACGCTTACGAAAAGCGCCTGCCGTGCTCGGCCGAAATGCGCCACAAGGCGCTCGTCTGGTCGTGCCCGGCAAACTACTACACGAACTTCTCCAACTGGCTCGAGCAGTGCTGGGGCATAGTTTCCGTCATGGACATGGAAACGCATATTTCGCAGGTCATTATCGACACCTCCACGCCCGAAACGATGCTCGAGGGCGTTGCACTGACCTATCAGCGCGCGACCATGCGCAAGCACACCAAGGGCGGCTACCGCAACGCAGTTGACGAGATGTGGCGCGTTGCCGAAGAGTATAATGTCGATACCATCATCATGTACGACCAGATCTCCTGCAAGGGCATGGACGGACTTCAGGGCATTTTTGACGAGCAGGCGCGCGAGCGAAACATCAATTTCATCTGGGTGCAGCAGGATCTCATGGATCCGCGCACGATCTCGCGCCGTGATATGCGCCGCCAGGTCAACCAGTACATGACCAGCGTCCTGCGCGAAACGCCCGTCGATCCCACTCTCCTTGACTTCGACGACTGCGACGCTTTTTAGAGGCGCATTACCGCACCTACGGATACGCATATCTCTGGTAGCCCGGTGTCGAAGTTACGGAGGAAACCGTAAAACTGCCGCCATACATAAGTGCGGTGCTGAGTTTTGCGGTCGCCCGGTTCGGAACAATGGTGGAAACCATAGCTGCCTCGCGTAACGTTAGTGCACCGCTGAATTTCGCGCCGCACCCTTGTAGGGAACGGATTTATCCGTTCCGCGTGCTACGGTTTTGACGGCAGTAAAATAGAATCGTAGGGGCGGCCATTGGCCGCCCGTTTTTTTAGAGGCGCATCAACGCTGATACCGATACATTCATTGCGGTATCCCGACCGGTGGGTACCGATGAAACCGCGACATGCGGAACGGATAAATCCGTTCCCTACGAGCGACCGGTGGCCGCAGCGGAGAGCTAATAGCTGTCAACCCCTCGGCAGCAAAGCTGCCTGCTCCCCTTGACAGGTGAGCCAATGAGGTGCGG